>CAYWMP010000108.1:0-17405 GCA_964459445.1 uncultured Desulfobacteraceae bacterium | reverse complement strand
TCCCGGGTCTTCAAGCATGCCGAGGCCCTTTTCTATGATTTTGAGAGTGACATCCGCGCATGTCCATGCGGTTGGGTCCATTTTGCAGCAGCACTCGTAAAGTTCTCTATCGGAAGCAGTACTAAGATCCTCAAGGGTCATATGCCTTCCCCTGAGCTAAAGATAAGACGAATGAAGATATCGTTTTTTTTCATAGATTCACCGCAATTATTAAGGTTCAAGGTTCTGAGTTCAAAGGTTCAGAGGTTAACTGGGTCTAATGCAAACGAATTAAACATCCGCGTCAATCTGCGTTTATCTGCGTCCCAAGCCTCTTTTGGGAACGGGCGCTGAGATGTTACTCCATTCGGCCTTCCAGCCATTCAGCCCATTCCTTTTCCAGTTCGTCATAAGGCTTACCGGACGCCTTTAATACTTTTGACATGCTTTTACCCTCAGCCAAAGCGCCCAAAATTTCCCGCATCCACGAATATCCCCGGGAATCAATCAGGTATTCTGTGACCATATAAGACTGAGCATATGCAAGTTTGATCACCCTTTCCTCTTCCAAGAGTTCGAATGGGCCTTCAAGGACTTCCAGAGGAAGAAGATAGTCATCTCTAAAGGCGGCTTTTAGCAGTTCCATCGATGTTGAGGTGAGATTCTGGGATTCGAATTGGGCCAGACCCTCAGTCAGCCAGAATGGACAATTACCCCGTGTCATGTCGTGAAGCATGAAATGGACATATTCGTGGGCAAGAATCATAAACAGGAAGGGGGGATCCTTGAGGGCCTTGAGGTTCATTTGAACCACGATTTGCTCTCCCCCGGCGCCGGCCATCCTGTGGACAAATTCCTCTCTCTTGTGACCCACCTTTTGTTGGAACTCCAGGTAATTGGAGTATAACTCAACAGGGACCGCCTTTGGAAAGTACCCAAACCTGTCCCCCATCTTCTGATGAGCACGAAGCAAAGTGTTTAGGACCTTCTCCACATCCCCTATCTGATCCGTGAGACGAAAACTCACTCTAAAAGGGCTGGACTCAAGCCTTGCCCAGTTGTGGGCATCTGCTGAGACCCCTTCCCGGGCACTGGTAATAACGAGTGAGTGAAGCTTTTCATAAAGCCGCAATTTTTCATTCAAAACCCTCAATCTCTTTTTCGATAGATCGTGGCCGGAGTCCAGTTCAATGCCGTCTTGATAACTTGCTTTTGCCTCAGCCCAATGCCCCCGTCTTTCCTGAATCAGCCCTCTCGTATAGAATGCTTCCGCGCTTTTTGGGACCAAAACCATGGCCTTTTCAATCATAAGTTTAGCCCTATCAAATTCATCCAGTTCCATTAAAGCCTTTGCACACAGGATATAGGCATTTGCTGCCTTTGGCTGAAGCTGCATGGCCCGCGCGAAAGTTCGCTCGGCCAAATCAGCCTTTCCCTTATTGAGGTACGCGGACCCTGTTTTGACGCAAAGCTCATATTCTTTTTCGTTATCTAATGCCGGCTCAAAGATGAGGGTGTTTCGTCCGATGGAAATGCTGTCCCCAACCTGCAACTTAGATCGAATGATTTTCTTGCAATTCAAATAAACACCGTTAGCGCTATTCCGATCCATAAGGACAGGCTGGTTATTCTCAATAACTATCTGAGCGTGATAACGAGAAACGGCGTGGTCTGATAGCTTAATTTCATTTCCAGTCCTCCTGCCTATACGAACCCTGCTCTCGGCAAAACAACCAGGACGACTTTCATCGGTGGGGTGAATGATGAGGACAATGAAAGGCCGTTGTGGATTTGATTGCATTTTACATTGGCCCTGTTGGATTGGCTGACTAAGCATGATTTATTAATCACAAATTCAACATAATTTCAAGCAATTTTATATAGTTATCATATGTTTCATATTCTTGTGAATATGGCTTGAGTCAAATAGGTTTCATCCCGTGAAAAAAGCATACGTCCTCAATCGTCCATTGTAAAGGCGCCGGAATCAACGACCAGCAGTAGAACTGTTGGGAGAAAAAGCAAATCGAAATGATTGAAGAGATAACCGCTTGACATAATTGGAAAAGTAATGATAAGAACAGGTCTGGAATACCTGGCCTGTTTTTGTCAGAACGTTCTCTCCCTCAATCAAAAGGCGGGCTGAACATGCACTTCCCATTTCAACTCTTATCTTATCTGCCTCTTTTCCGCTTCTATACAGGTACAGCATTCCTTCGGGTGTCGTTACAAGGACTTCCCAAGACCCAAGCCTTTCTAAAAGAATACCTTCTATGCTCCGATTACTACAACCAGGTCGGAAGCGTGAGCGACCGGGGAATTGGTATTGTTTTTTCCAGAAACCATAAGGATTGTTAAGGAGGCTAAGACTGTATGCGGGGAAATATGACACTCTTGGGTAAAGTTCTTGCCCTGTGCCTGTCCATTTTGTTTTCTGGTCTATCAGCCTGTGTTCCAACTCACGAAAAGCCAGACACAGCACCCCCATCAAAGGCTGTTGTCGAAGACCGTGGCATTCCACTGGCCCATAAAATGCGGCAGGAGGCCGTGAGCCGGCGGATCGGTCGTTGGGCCGTTGTTATCGGTATATCCAATTACAAGTACGATACCCATCGGGACCCTGTTCACGGCATACCGGATTTGAGGTATGCCAATCGGGACGCGAGGGCCTTTTCAGAATTCCTCCTGTCTCCCGAGGGCGGCGCCTTTTCACCGGACCATGTCCTAACTCTGACCGATGAAGCCGCTACGATCAAAGAGGTCAGAAAAGCGATTGGCGATTTCCTGGCACAAAGCCTGGAGGAGGACCTGGTCATCCTGTTCTATGCGGGCCATGGCGTGCCTGACCCCAGGAACCCCAAAAACCTCTATCTCCTGTGCTATGACACCGAGCCGGGAAACTATTACGGCACGGCCCTGCCCATGTGGGAGATCGACGTGGCCCTGTCCCGGACCGTTCGTTCAAAGAGGGTATTTGTCTTTGCAGATGCCTGCCACTCCGCAGGGGTAGGGGGGACAAGGGCTATCTCTGCTTCCGACCGGTTCAATGAATACATGGAGAGACTGGCCGGTTCCAAGGACGGCGTGACCAAGATTACGGCCTCCAGGGCCAATGAGCTTTCCCAGGAGAAGGCCTTTCGGGAGGGAGGTCACGGGGTATTCACCTACTACCTACTCAAAGGGCTTCGGGGTGAGGCGGACGATAATGCCGATGGGTTCGTAACCATGAAAGAGGCCTTTGATTATTTGTACGACAGGGTACGCTCCGAAACCCGCCACTCCCAGAACCCCTGGTCCTCGGCCTACGTGAGCGCCGACATCCCCCTGGGCATTGTGGATCAGCAGGTCCTCGCTGCCATCAAAGCTCGGATTGAAACTTTGGAGAAAAGGCCGGCGCCATCCGTAAAAGCATTTTCTTCTTCCCCTCCTTCAATAGAAGTGCCGGAAGATTCCGCCGTGGCTGTGCGACTCGCCCGGGCGAAACTCGCCAAGGATGAGGCGGAAAAGGCCAGTGCGCTTGTTGACGGCGTCCTGGCAAGGAATGATCAGGGCAAACCCGATGCCCTGGCCCTGAAGATCGAGATCCTTTTGCACCAGGGCAACCTCAAGGGTGCAGAGGATATCGAGGACCTGCTGGTCATCCCCTACCCGGACCACCCGGCAGCACGAAAGGGTGCACAACGCATTTACCGGCATTACCTCGATCAGGTTGAGGGAACTGCCGCTGGTAAGCAGATCAGGCAAATTGAGACCTACCTCCGAAGACACCCCTCGGGCCTCTTGGAGCAGGATGCAAAGGCGGAGCTTTCAGGCATCAGGGCAAAGGTGACTGCACGCTATGAAAAGGCATTTCAGGAACATCTCATATTGACAAAAGGCTTTATCGACCGGAACCGTTTTGAGCGTGCCCGGAAAGAGCTTTCGGCTGCTGGCAACAAAGCGGATGAGGCCATGGCGCGGTTTGGGATCATGCTTGAAAAGCAAAGAATAGCCGAACTCCGGCTGTTGACCGATGAGAGAGAAAGAAAGCACCGCGACGACCGCTTTCGGGCGTCTTTCGCAAAGGCCCAAGAGCAATTTCAAAGGGGTTACTGCACCGCCGCCCATCAATCTCTCGATCAAGCCAGAACCTATGCCACACCTGAACAACTTGATGAAATCGATGCCCTTGCAAGCCAATACAACGCCCCTCCGGAAGTCAAGATCGCACTCAAGACCGACACCATCGATTGGGAAACCCCTGTTCAGTTCAAATACGAAGCCGAGGATAAGGAAGCTGATCCCGTGCGTGCGGTAAGCTGGGATTTCGGCGACGGCACCGTGGTCGAAGGCGAGAGCCCGGAACATGCCTATACCAAATGGACCGGGGCCGAAAGAGAAAGGACCTACAGGATTACCCTGAGGGCCACGGATGGACATTCTATCGTCACCACCACGAAAACGATCACGGTCAAAAAGCAGGACCGTATCAAAACCTTCACGATCAAGGGTGTTTCCTTCAGGATGGTGCGAATCCCTGCCGGCGATTTTCTGATGGGAAGTCCCGAGAATGAAAAGAGCCGTGACAGCGATGAAGGGCCCCAGCACCGGGTGAGCCTGGATGGTTTCTGGATAGGAGAGACCGAGGTGACCCAGGGACTGTGGAAGGCGGTGATGGGATCCAATCCATCTTATTTCAAGAACTGCGGTAATGATTGCCCTGTAGAAAACGTGTCTTGGAACGAATGCAAGGAATTCATCCAAAAGCTGAATCAAATCCTGCCCGGTCATAGATTTCGTCTTCCAACAGAGGCGGAGTGGGAATACGCCTGCCGGGCCGGTAGCACGACGAGGTTCTATTTCGGCGATGATGAAAACAGGCTTGGGGAATATGCCTGGTACACTGGGAATTCGCAAGGTAGGACGCACCCTGTAAAGCAAAAGAAGCCTAATGCCTGGGGGCTCTATGACATGAGCGGGAATGTTTGGGAGTGGTGCGAGGATATATATAGCAGCAAAGCCTACAGCAAACACCAGAGGAACAATCCTATATATACGCTTGGCGGATCGCTCCGGGTGATCCGGGGCGGCAGCTGGGACATCCCGCCGAGGCTCGTTCGTTGTGCCTATCGCAGCTCCGCCCGCCCCGGCTACACGAGCCCCGCCCTGGGCTTCCGCCTCGTCAGGACTCGTTAGTTTTTGGGTTTCCCCCTTTTTTCGTTTTGGTGGGGGTACAGGGGGCATCGCCCCCTGTTCGCGGCAAAATCGCGACCAGGGTATTTGTCAACCTGTAGGAGTTGCAACCATACCGGTTGCGACTACCCCTGCTTGCGATCAAATCGCGACGAGGACGCCGCTCCTACGGCTAACATATGGCCATTCTGAAGCGTCTCGGAAAATATGAAATCATCAGACTTCTCGGGAGGGGTTCCTTCGGCGAGGTCTATGAGGCAAGGCACCCTGACCTGGAGATATCGAGGGCCATAAAGGTGCCCTTTGACCAGCAACCGGGCACAGGGGCCAGCCTCAGGGAGGCGGTGCTCCAGGCGCGTCTGAATCATGCCAATATCGTACAGGTCTTGGATGTGGAACGGGCAGAAGAAACACTCTTCATTGTCATGGAGCACTGTCCGGGCGGCAACCTTAGAAATCTGCTGGAGCCGGGGAGTCCGATTGCTCCCGAATTGGCGCTCCAATTCATCGAGCAGATCGCAAATGCGCTGGCATTTGCCCATTCCCAGGACATTATCCACCGGGATTTGAAACCGGAAAACGTTCTGTTGGCTAATATTCCGGACAAATCACATGAAAAGATCATTCTCAAGATCACCGATTTTGGCCTGGCGAGGGTTCTTCAGGAATCTTTTGAGCAAAGATCCCGTGTGGCCGGGACCCTGAATTACATGGCGCCCGAACACCTTGATGGGGAGGCCGCTTTCCACTCAGATCTCTGGTCCCTTGGCGCTATCTTCTACGAAATGATCACCGGAAAGATGTGCTTTGACGGAGAGACCCCATGGGAGATCATGAACAGGATCAAAAAGCAGGAACCCGCTCTCCCGAGTGGCTTGAACCCTGATGTGCCGCCCGGGGTAGAGGAAATCGTTCTCTGTCTGCTGATGAAGGACCCTGAAGAGCGGTACAAAACAGCAGGCGATCTCATCGAAGAGCTGAAGATTCTTGAAGGGAGACGTGCAGGAGAGGGAGCCCGAATAGTTCATGAACGCCCGTCCGTTCAACCCACACTGATCAGTATTGAATGGCCCTGCTTTCAGGGCAATGCCCGGAGAACAGGGGCGCACGGACATCTGACCAACCTTTCCCTCAAGGAAAAATGGCGCTGCAAAATCGGGAGGCGAATTTACTCGGCCCCTGCCTGTTCGCTGGGCGTGGCCACCTTCGGAGCCAATGATGGCAAAGTCTATGGCGTGGATGCTGAGACGGGCGAGATTAGATGGGCCTTTGAGACAGGACGCACAATCACTGCCTCTCCCGTGATTTCAAACGGCCGGGTATTCATTGGATCCTACGATGGCCGGTTTTATTGCCTCGATATGATCTCCGGAGAACGCGTTTGGCAGGCGGAACTCAAAGCCCCCCTGAGTTCAGCGGCGGTATTGCACGAAAACAGTCTCTTCGTTGGCACGACCAATGGAACCACCTGGTCCTTGGATAAGGCATCGGGTGACGCCAAGCTTATCACTCGCTTAGAGGCTCCCTTGGAATCATCGCCTGCGGTTTCAGAAAAACACGTGTTCTTTGCAGACCAGGGTGGTACTCTCCATGCCTTGAGTAGCGAGGGATATGATGAATCCTGGGTTTTCAGGACAGGAGAGAGGATCAATTCATCTCCGAGTTTGGCGCAGGTGGTTATATATCTGGGGACCTATGACGGTGTTCTTTACGCGGTCCATGAGGAAAATGGACAAGAACAATGGAGAACCGATCTTGGAGACTGGATTGTTGCCACACCGTGTATCAGCAATGGCAAAGTGATCGTTGGTGCTATATCAGGGCCTTTAAAGGCTTTTCAGGTGGATGACCAATCAGAACTGTGGCAGGTTGAAACACCCGGCGGGCTTGCCCAGTCGCCTTCGGTTGCATGGCCCTGGGTCATCTTTGGCAGTAGCGATGGCTATCTGCACGTTGTGGATGGAGAGTCCGGCCATGAGCACCATCGATTGAAACTTGGGGGATTCATCACGACTCCGCCTACCATCTTCGATGACACGGTGTATGTGGGTTGTTCTGATGGATGCATTTATGCCTTTGAATGAGCATTGCATTCTAGGATCGGCCGAAAAGCGCCTAGAGGAGCGGGCCTTCGGCCCTCGAGGTGTAAAGCGATCCTTATGCACAGTGGTCCCCAAATGTAGTGCTCATATTGCTAGCTTTCTTCATCTTTATTGGAGGTCAAAGCATGGTCATAACCAGATTCGTATTTCCTTTCATTATTCTCACCATGTTCCTGTTTCATGGATGCGTGCAGACAGAAGGACAGAGAAAGAAACCCACGCCCCTACCTGAGCCCAAAATCCATGCAGAAGAGGACATCCTCAAGGCGGTTGAAAACCTGGCCGAAGACCTCATTGCCACGCTGGATATGAAACACCCCACCTACCGGCCCAGGATCGCAGTTGCAGATCTCCTGGGCCCCGGCAGGAACCATACACGACTGGGAAGATTCCTGGCTGAAAAACTCACAACCCGGTTCGTAAAGCTGCACAGGTTCGAGAGAATCCTGGAGAGACACTTGTTGAGGGATCTCCTTCAACAGCAAAAACTCGAAATGACCGGATATTTTGATCAAGACACCGTAAAAGAGGTGGTCGGCAAAATAGGCATGGAGGCCTTTGTAACGGGGGTCATCACAGATATGGGCAATAATCTGGACATCAATGCCCGCATCATAGACCACAACGGCGACATCTTGAGTGCAGCAGACATGCAAATCCCAAAGGTGCCCATGGCAAACAAGATATTGACCGCCAATCTACGGGTTCTTGTGCAACCTTCAAAACTCGGGATAGAGCCTTCGGAAATCCAAGTGAGCGTAGACGATGCGACTGTGAAGACAAGCGGCGGGTTTGCCCTTTTCAAGGACGTTCCCCAGGGAAACCGAAGTATCATGATAAGCGGCAGAGGAATTGAAGCCCTTCAAAGAAACATCTACCTCATAGACGACGGAAGTCTGTCCATCCCTGTGAATGTCATCGTTTTCGATCTGACGGTGAATGTTTCCCCTAAAGATGCGACGGTGTTTCTGGATGGGAAATCCAGAACGCCTGACAGTAATGGAATAGTTGTCTTCAAATCGCTGGCAGTGGGAAAATACAACCTTATGGTGAAGGCCGACTGTCACGAATCCAAATCCCAGGATTTTGAAATAGCCGCTGACGACAGCATGGACATCCGGTTGGAAAAAACCTGTGCAGACATAACCCTCGAAGTGAAACCCCGGGACGCGATTGTGAGTTTCGATAATGCACCACAACCCTTGAGCAAGGCGGGGATTTTCAAAATCCCATCTGTCCCATTCGGACGCCATTCCATTCAAATCAGTGCTAAAGACCATGAGACGCTGGAGCAGGATATCGAGGTGAAGGGCGATGTCAACCTGTCATTTATCCTTAAAGAGGTCAAGATTCCAACTCCTCAACCGCCTGGGGATGAATACAACAAAATGCTGACGCAACTTGTTGCCATGCATAACGACTCCCCTCCATTCCGCATCCATCTCTGGACCAACAAGCAGGATTTCCGCAAAGGTGACAACATCACTTTCTCTTTCAGGACGGACAGGGACTGTTACCTCACCTTGGTCGACATATCCACTGACGGGGAGCTCAACGTCATCTTTCCCAACTGTTACCACAAAGACAACTATGTCAGGGCGGGCAAAACCTACACCATCCCGGGCCCGGATTACGGCTTTGAATTCGAAGTGGGCGGGCCGACCGGTATCGAAAGAGTAAAGGCTATTGCAACGCTCACTCCCTACAGGATGTTCCCGCTGGATTGCACAAATAGCCCGTTCTTTTCGACCAGGACCAGTCATGTCATAGGTCAAGGCATGGGAAGGCTTTCAGGGTATGATTTTGCTGATGCCTATCTCCAATTTCATATCCGTTCCCTGGAGTGATGGAGTGGTGGAAGACTGGAGTGTTGGAGGTAGGAGCAACCTCCGGTTGCGACCCACAACTATTTGACGAACTCTGATGTAAAAAACCTGCTCCCTCATTCGTCCTGTGTATTGAACACAGAACCTCTGAACCTTAGGGGGTTCCCCGTTCAGGGTTGATTGTTAAAGAGTTTTTCAACCTTTGAACCTTTGAACCCTGAACCTTTACTCACACGGAGGTAGATTGGATATGAGACCAAGAACCCTACTCCCCGGCATGCTGCCCTTCATCAGCATTTTGATCTTCACCCTCCTCGTCGGCTGTGCGACGGTCGAACAGAGGGCTCCTGCGCCACCACCACCCACCATGGACAACCCCGGTCATCATTACAGGGTTGGCATGGCTTTTCTGGAACAAGGGAATCCGGGTCGCGCCCTGGAAGAATTTGAGCGGGCAAAGGCCCTTGACCCGGACTGCGGACCGGCCTACGCGGGAATCGGCCTTGTTCTAAGTGAAAGGCGTGATTTTCAGAGAGCGCGTCAATTTTTGTCAATAGCTGAGCAACAAGCCAAGACCCGGGAGCATAAGATCATTGCCCAATGCGCCTTTATCCGATTTCTTTCGTTGAGCCAACCAGCCGGTTGGGAAATGAAAGTTCAAGACAGGTTCAATAAAGCTATTAAGATATCGCCTGACTCTCCCCTGCTTCATTTCACCATGGGCAAAGCCCTGGAGCGTGCATGGCGTTATGATCGGGCAGAGGAACATTTCAAAAGGGTCCTGGATTTGAACAGGCAGTATGTAAGGGAAGCAGATGCCGAACTGAAGAGGGTTCAAATCATCCAGAGGGCGGTGCCGGGAACCCGTGCAGGCCATCTTATCGCCCTTTTGGATCAACTCGATCGGGCTAACGTGGCAGCGCTCTTCAGCGAGGAATTGCAACTGAATCGACTCCTGAAGGGTTCTCAAGAAAAAAAGGCCGGGTTTAAGACACCGCAGGAATACACCCCAAAAAAGACGGGCCAGGCCCTGTCATCCCGCGTGCCGGAGGACGTGGTGACCCATCCTTTAAGGTCAGATATCGAGAAAGTCCTTGCGCTTGGGATCAGAGGGTTGGAGGTCTTTCCGGAGGGCAAGTTCAGACCGTCGGAACCCATCTCCCGTTCCAACTTTGCGATCATGATTGAGGATATCCTGGTAAAGGTGAGTGGTGATTCCAGACTTGCCGGCAAATACCTGGATAACAAATCCCCTTACCTGGACGTGCCCGAGGGGCACTATGCCTTTAATGCCATCATAGTCTGCACCATGCAGAAACTCATTGCACCGGTCGAAGAGAAACGATTTGGACTGGATGAACCGGTGAGCGGCGCAGAAGCCCTTCTGGTTATCAGGGAGTTGAAGAACAGGTTGAAGAGGTTTGAATGAAGAAGTTGGAGTGTTGGAGTGGTGGTATCTCAGAGTGATGGAGTGATGGATACGCGAAAAAACAAGAATCGAGGATATCAAAAGTTGAGGGTTTGGAATGATGCAATTGATTATTATGTGCAAACCGTTGAGACCTTTCGTGGATTTCCCTTTGAATTGAAACGGGTGGTGTCACAAGCGATAGCTTCAAGCGATTCCGTTCATCGAAATATCGCAGAAGGCTATTGCAGACGCTCGATTCGCGAGTATCTCAATTTTCTTAACATAGCGCTGGGATCCCTTGGGGAATCTGTTTCAGGACTTCACGTTTATCGGAAGGCGGAACAGATAACACATGAAGAATTCGAGAAATTAGATGGCTTGGCATACAAGTTGGAAAACGGACTGTTAAGACTCGTTGAAAGTCTGGAATACAAAAAAGAACGCGGTGACTGGACTGATCATTTAATGGTGAAAGAGAGCAACGCTGTTTATGGCAATCAATAATCCATCACTCCAATACTCCAGTACTCCGTATCGATCTTTTGCTGAAGTTTATAAGGACATTCTGAGCTGGAATAATCACAAAAAGCCATATTAGATAGTCAAAAGGAGGTTGAAAACAATGAAAAAGCTAATCGCTGGAATGATTGTTGGTATGATGCTGGCCGTTTCTTTCTCAGTCATGGCAGAGGAGACTCCCTGGTGGGAGCAAAGGGACTATCAATCGCCCCTTGACCAACGTTCACTGAACGACGCCTGGAATAGCCGCGTCAAGTGGGACGACGGTTATATTGAAGTCATGGCGGGAGCCACGGCCGATCCGGACAAAACCAAGAATTTGGCCCATGCCCGGGCAATGGCCCTTAAAACTGCACGACATCTCGCCTATGAAAAATTGGAGGAAACCATCGAGGGCATGAGCATCGACAGCCGAACCATTTACAGGGACGAATTGATGCGTGACTCGGTTCTTCGAACCTCTGTCAGGGGCTTTGTAAAAGGGGCAAAGGTTGTCAAGGAAGAGGAAAAGACCCTCCAGGATGGTTCCATCTGGATGGAGGTCACCATAGGTCTATTTCTCAATCACAAAAAAGGGCTCTCAGGCGCGTCGGTGCCCTGGTACTGGGAAAAGCACAGTTATGCACCTAACCGGTATCATCCAAAAGACGATGCCTACAAATCTTCGGCCATGTACGGGGAAAAGTATACGGGATTGATCATTGACGCGAGCAATCAGGGTGCGCGACCATCCATGTTTCCCAAGATCCTTGCCGGGACAGATAAGAAAGAGGTCTTCGGTCCCATGCACGTGAGCAGAGAGTACGTCATCAATCATGGCGTCGCAGGTTACGCCGGGAGCGTAGAAAGGGCGTTGACCCATAAACGGGTGGGATCACACCCTTTGATTGTCAAGGCTGCTGGAACCGATGGTATCAACAACTCCAATATCCTCGTTTCCGAAGAAGATGCCACCAAGATCTTTGCACTCAATGTGAAAGGGAAGTTCCTTGAGGAATGCAGGGTGGTGATAGTCATCAATTGAAGAATTGGAGTGATGGAGTATTGGAGTATTGGCGTCGCCGACTTCGCCATAGTAGCCGATCCGGCCTTTGTAGCCTTAGCTACCACGGCGGAGTAGGCTGGCTACGACGGCTGAATTAGAGTGTTGCGTTTTTGTCCATCACTCCATCACTCCAATACTCCGGGAAACTCATGAAACTGGATGACGATCTCATTACCGAAGTTCAGAATCAACTGCGGGAGGTGGACGGGCAGGATATCCCCTTTGAGCAAAGAAGGGTCAAGATGCAAGTCCACCTTTCAAACATGAATGCGTCCGACCGGCTTGCACAGTGGTTTGCCGATAATAGCGGTGAGATCAATCGAGAGGGGGGACATGTTCTTCATGCCTCCCTTCATCCGGACAACGTCTTTGCTTTGCGAACAAATCCGGACATTGAAAGGATCTCCCTGTGGGTCCCAAAGGCCGGGTTTCCCCGCGTTAAGGTCCTGGCCGTTACGGCGGTCGTCATGGTTGTCGCCGGAGGATTAATTGTGCTCATGGGTCCCGGAACCGACGAAAAGGGCCAAATGAAAAACAAGGCCCAGCCTGAAGTCGTTGCGCCTTCAAACCAGACCATAAAAGAATCCGTTGATAACAAAGCTGCACAAGACACCGACAAACAGGTTGTCGGCAAAGAGGTCCTTTACAGTCCAAAAGGCTATGGAGAGAAGGTGCTCGCCCGGGCAGAGTCTCTCTATGACCGGGGTCGGTTTGATGAGGCCCTTGTGGCCTTGACAAAGGCATCGCGACTCATGCCCGAGAACGGAAAGGTCTGGTTCGAGTTGGCGATGACACTGGTGCATATGGACAGAAAGGGCGAAGCCCTGGGCATGATGGAGAAGGCAATCAATAGAGATCCCAATAATGTCGCCTATCTCAAACACGCTGCGATGACATGCATGGAACTAAATCTTAATGAGAAGGCCAGGAATTATTTCGAAGAAATTCTTAAGATGAACCCCGGCGACCAGGAAGCCCGCTCCGGGCTTGAGATGATTCAAAACGTCTCACCCCGGAGCCGCAAAGGACGCAAAGATTGAAACCTATCTCTGCGCACTCTGCCTGCCCCGTTAAGTCCAGAATGGCTACTTAACTGGGGTGCCTCCGCGGTGAAACAGAAGGAGGGCAATAGTGAAGGAACATCGTTTCATTTTTCTTGTATTGGCGCTGATAATCCTCATTCCCCTTAATCCCTCATGGGCACAGGAAGGTCAGGACATATGGAATAAACCAATGAAAGAGCCTTCTCTAAAACCTGAGGCTCCGCCTCCCGAAAAGAAGGCATCGAAGGAAGAGGTCAAACCCCCGGCTTCTGTGGCCGAAATCATCGAACGGGTAGACCCTTCGGTCGTCTTTATGGAAGTACACCTGATTGTTGTGGATCCCAGGGATAAAAAACTCAAAAAAACCGGATTCATCGGTTCGGGCTTTTTCGTCAGTAAGAACGGATATATTCTCACGAATGCGCATGTTGTTTCCGTAAAAGGCTATCAAATAAATAAAAGGAGGATATTCGCGAAGACGCCGGACGGCGGACGTCACGAAGCAGCCCTCATCAAGCAGGATGCGGAGATGGACCTTGCATTGCTGAGAATCACAAAAAAAGATTGCAACCCTGTGAAAATCGGCGACCCCCACACCATGCGCGTTGGAGATAAGGTCATTGCCATAGGGAACCCCTCCGGGCTGGCGCATAGCGCAACAACCGGCATCATCAGTGCCTTTAATAGAGAAAAGGGCCGCATTCAGACAGATGTCCTCACCTATCATGGCAGCAGCGGCGGACCGCTTTTTAACATAAAGGGTGAGGTAATTGGTGTGATCGTGAGCGGCCTGGCCACGATGCATCGGGCCGGAGATGACAACATCGAGGTGCCCGTTCCCGGTATCAACTTCGCGATACCCATAAACTACGCGAATAACCTGCTTCAGCTTGTCGAGTGAAAAGATTGAGTCAGAGGCCTCTTTATTACCGCCCACTCCCCCCTCCAAGTAAGGGGATCGTTCGAGACACTGAGAACGCAGAGTAATGAGAGTATTCGTTCGCAGACTAACGCAGCTTCAGGCGAATAAAAGGAAGTCGTACTATTATGCCTCTGAAGAGGCTCGTTTAACACTACTGGAAGATCGATCTAAGAAAAACAGCAAACTTGTTTGTTGTTTTCCTTGAGACGGTCTCCTGTATGCTCATTCCCTGCATGTGGGAATGAGCCCCGCGGCGCGGGAGTGTTAACCAGAGCCTCAATCTCTGTGGCCTCTGGGCCTCGAGTGAGCCGAGCGAACGGGCGGTGAAAAAAGTCAAGAAGTGCTCATCTATTATGGAGGAAATCATGAATCGGAAAGCCATCATTATTTCATTGTTATGCTTCGTGTTTGCCCTCACCTTTATCTCAATTGGCCATGCCCAGGATGACCAGGAGGTGGTTGTCCGGGGGGTGGGACCTATCATTGATGGGAACCTCGCCAACGCCAGGAAGTCGGCCATTGCTGATGCCCATCGAAGGGCCGTGGAGCAAGTGGTGGGCGTTATTGTGGAGGGGAACACGAAAATCATCAACGACCTGATAGAGGATGACCGATTGATGTCCCAGGCATCGGGTTTCATCAAGACCTATGAGATTCTGAAGGAAAGAGAGGCCAGCGGCCTTTTCGAGGTCACCATGAAGGCGGTTGTCTCCACCAGATCCATTAAGACAAGCCTTGAGGCCATTGGCATCATAAAGGCCCGGATGAGCTATCCAAGGATCGTGATCCTTTATCACCCCAAGGAAACGGTCATCCCCGCCTCAGCCGTATCTGCTGAAATCGCATTGGTCAAGAGCTTTGTGGAGAAGTATTTTGACGTGGTAGACCCCTCAAAGAGCAAACAACTTCACAAAGAAGCCCATGAGCTTTTGAAGATCAACACGATCGAGAACGTGGCCGCCAGAATTGGACTGAAACACTATGCCGAGATCGTGGTCATTTTCAGGCTTGGTGAGCAATACTCCGGGAATGACGGTGTGTTTGAGACAGCGAAATCAACCATTCAAACCCGCGTCATCGTGACCACGACGGCTCAAATTCTTACAACCGATGAGAAGGCCGTGTCCGGAATGGGTAAAACCAAAGAAGAGGCCTTCCGGAAGGCTTCGAGCGAGATCGGGCGAATTGAATCCGAATACCTCATTGACCAGATCCTTTCCTGGTGGGATGACTATACCAACAACGGCATCCCCTATGTTATTACCCTGAAAACCCCTAAAAAGACCGATATGCCGGGCATTATCTTCGAGGAGAAGCTCGAGAGCCTGGCCGGGGTCACGGGGATGAGCGAGCGTTTTACAGGCGGAGGACTTCTGGAGGTCATGGTGAAATATCGCGGAGAAACCAGCCAACTCCGCCGCGCCATCGTCAAAAGCCTGATGAGAGAACAGGGATTCAAAAAGCTCCATACCGAGGTGTCGAAAGGCAGGTTCATTGTCTTTTCGATTCTATGAGGTCTGCCACCAAGGCACAAAGGCACAAAGAAGGAACTTGCGCTGGAGTGCTGGAGGAGTGGAGTGTTGGAGTGCTGGAGTGATGGACAAAAATGCAATACTCCAGTACTCCATTACTCCAATACTCCGTCTTTTCTATCCTGGCAAGCTATGTCTTTGACCGCGCCCGAGGACGTGGCTTCTGAAGTTGAGCTTTAGACCAATTCAAGAGGTTTGAGCTAATGAAACGACTCACCGGCCTGATAGCCTGTTCGTGCGTTGTTTTAACCGGGTTGTGCTGCCTGTCTGTAGTGGTAGCGGAGACCTCCTACGACCCGGTCGTGTACCAGGCGCAAAAAAAGCTTCAGGATCTGGGCTATACCCCCGGCCGGCCCGATGGGCTCATGGGTGAAAAAACCCTGCGGGCGCTGCGGGATTTTCAGCGGAACGCAGGCCTCCCAGTGACGGGGCGACTCGATTCGGAAACCAGGGCCAAGCTGGGCATTGGGTCTCCGTCAAGGGGAATCCCCCTGGGAAGCCTCGCAACGGAAAAACGGGTTGCCCTTGTCATCGGCAACGGATCGTACGCTTCCGCCCCCCTGGCAAACCCGCCCAACGATGCCGCGGATATCGCGGAAGTGCTCCGGGGCCTCGGGTTTGACGTCATCGAGAGGATCGATGCGGACAAACGCCAGATGATCCTTTTTATCGACGCATTCTTCAAAAACCTCCGCCGCGCGGATGTGGGCCTTTTCTATTATGCGGGCCACGGCATGCAGATCCAGAACCGCAACTACCTGATCCCCGTAAAGGCCCATGTCACTTCGGAAACCGATGTCCAGTTCGAGGCCGTGGATGCAGGCCGCGTGCTAGGGAAGATGCAGGATGCCGGAAGCAATCTCAACCTCGTGATCCTGGATGCCTGTCGCGACAATCCCTTCAAGCGCAGCTTCCGCACCGGGAAAGCGGGGCTGGCCCAGATGGACGCACCCAAAGGCACGATTGTCGCCTACGCCACATCCCCCGGGTCGGTTGCGGCGGACGGCGCAGGCCGAAACGGGATCTATACCAAACACCTCTTGAAGAACATCCAAAGGCCCGGCCTGAGCATTCAGGACGTTCTCATGGAAACGGGCCTGGCCGTCATGCGGGAAACGGACGAAAAACAGGTGCCGTGGATCTCATCGACACCCGTGCCCCGTTTTTTCCTGGCAGGAGGAAAGGCGGAGGAGGAGAGACATCCTGAACCGGGAGAGGAGGATACATCAAAGGGTTCCCTTTACATTTCAACCACGCCTAGGGGCGCCACGGTTTGGCTCGATGGCGCCCGTTTGGGCAACGCGCCGGTTGAGGTCGGGGGTCTTGAACCGGGTAGCTATCAGATAAAAGTACAAAAGGACGGGTTTAAGGTTTGGAAAAAACGAGTAGAGGTGCTTCCTGGTAAGCAGGTCCTGGTAGAAGCGAAACTTGTGACGGGAATGGAGTTTGTGTGGGTGCCGGGGGGGTGTTATGAGATGGGTAGCCCCTCCGGAGAGAGAGGCAGGGATTCTGATGAAGGCCCGGTGCACGAGGTGTGTGTGGACGGGTTCTGGATGGGGAAGTATGAGGTTACGATAGGGCAATATCAGCAATTTCTTCGGGAAACCGGTGAGACATCTGGAGTGGATTGGAAAGATGAAGACTGCCCTTTGCGCAGGGACGGGTCCTATTCATTGAGCGGCAACCGTTTTGGCAGGAGTCAAGAGCAACCCATGGTGGAAGTGAGTTGGAAAGGAGCAAAGGCTTTTTCTGAGTGGCTTTCGCGCAGGAAGAATCTGAAGTTTCGCCTGCCCACGGAGGCGGAGTGGGAGTATGCATGCCGGGGAGGAACAGATACGGCCAGATCCTGGGGCG
>CAYWMP010000107.1:3815-20325 GCA_964459445.1 uncultured Desulfobacteraceae bacterium | reverse complement strand
CTCAAGATACAACACGCTAATATTAGCGGGGAAGTGCAGGAGGAGATCTTCGATTTGGTTGTGCTGGCCGCAGGTCAGCGACCCCCGGCCAATACAGAAGAGATCGCGAATATGACGGGGATGGAACTCAACCAATGGGGTTTTTGTCAATTGGCGCCCTTTTCTCTGAGTCGGACAAACCAGGAAGGCATTTTTGTGGGCGGATCATTCTCAGGGTTGAAGGATATCTCCGAATCGGTCATCCAGGCGAACTCGGCATCCCTTGGCGCCTTGCGGATGATCCATTCTAAAGGAGGCAGCCTCGCGGAGGAACCGAAATCGGAGACGGTCTACCGGGATGTCTCCAGGGAATTGCCAAGCGTCTCTGTGGCTCTATGTACATGCGGCGGATCCGTGTCCGAGACGGTGAACCTAGAGGCATTGACCCATTGGTTGAAAAATCAAGGGTCTGTAGCCGGTGTTCAGAGGGTTGATCGAGCCTGCACCCAAGAGGGGTGGTCTGAGCTTGAGGATAGCTTGAAGGCGAGCAATGGAAATCGCGTACTGATTGCTGCCTGCATGCCCTATGTGTATGCCGGCAAGCTCCGGCAGCTTGCTGAGACCACCGGACTGGATCCCGCTCTCATGGAGGTTGTTGATCTGCGAACCTCGACATTTCAGTTGCCCGAGATGACAGAAGAACAGATTGAGCAGCAGATTCGTGCCACGCTTTCGATGGGTATAAGCAAGGTGAGCGGCGCAGATCCGCTGCCTGCAAGTTTGACAAGGATTACTCAAAAGGCCCTGGTAATCGGGGGAGGGATTGCAGGTATGACGGCCGCCCTTTCCGTTGCCGACCATGGTTATGACGTGGGTCTGGTTGAAAAGGCTCCGGAATTGGGAGGGAACCTTCGCTCGATTTTCCGTACCCTTGATGGGGGTTCTCCCCAGGATCTCCTCTCCGAGACCCTATCCAGAGTTGAAAAGCACCCTCGCTTGAAAGTGTACAAAAATGCAAAGGTACTTCACACCCAAGGGCGCGTGGGTCGATTTTCAACAACCATCGAGAAAGAAGACGGTGTGGGAGAGACCTTCGAGCATGGGGTCACCATACTGGCTACCGGGGGTGAAGAGGCCAAGACCGAGAGCTATGGATACGGCAAAAGCGAGGCTATTGTTACCCAGCATGAGCTGGAACAGCGCATGGCTGATGGGACTCTAGATCCCTCCAAACTTTCAAGTCTGGTCATGATTCAATGTGTCGATTCACGGGAAGAACCTCGCAATTACTGCTCCAGGATTTGTTGCGCCTCGGCATTGAAAAACGCCCTCCACGTCAAAGAAGAAAATCCGGACGCCAGGATCTACATTCTGTATCGAGACATCATGACCTACGGTTTCTTTGAAACCCATTATACGCAGGCCCGCAAAGCGGGTGTGGTCTTCATCCAATACAGTCTTGATCAAAAGCCGCGGGTGAATGTTGATAACGGCAAGCCGGTGGTTGCTGTTGTTGATCCTGTTCTGGAGCGAGAAGTCGAGCTGGAACCCGATTTATTGGTGCTCAGTACGGGCGTTGTGCCCAACGGTACCAAGGAATTAGCGAATCTATTTGATGTGGAGTTGAATCAGGACGGCTTTTTCCAGGAAGCGGAATCCAAATGGCGTCCCGTTGATTTCATTAAAGAGGGCCTATTCATGGGAGGCATGGCTCACTCACCCAGGAATATTTCCGAATCCATTGCCACGGCAGAGGCCGCGGCCCAACGGGCATTGAGAATCCTGAATGCTGAACGGTTATCAGCAGGGAGCGTCGTGGCTGAAGTCAGGCATAGTCTCTGTTCCCTTTGCGAGCGATGCATTGAGGCATGTCCCTATGGCGCACGGACACAGGATGAGGATGAAGAGAAGATTGTGGTCGATGAACTGATGTGTCAGGGATGCGGATCATGCGCCACGGTCTGTCCCAACAGCGCATCGGTGTTACGTGGATATCGGGATCAACAGATGTTTGGTGTCATAGACGCTGCCTTGGAAGGGATATTCTGATGACGAAAATTAACCCGAAAGGGGGAAAATAGACAATGATGGATTCGAATCCCGCCTTAGACTTGGATCATAAATCCCATGAACATGCCTTTCCCGATTCTATGGATGCGATTCGAGAAAAGGTCCAGGCCTGCATGCAGTGCGGCACCTGTTCAGGTTCTTGCGCCAACGCCTTTGCCATGGACCTGACGCCGCGTCAAATGTGGCGGCTGGCCCAGCTTGGAGAAAAGGAAGTCATCTTCGGCAGCAAGACCTTTTTTCTTTGCTCCGCTTGCTACTACTGTACGTTGCGATGCCCCAGAGGCCTCCCTTTGACCGAGACCATCGCTGCGCTTAAGCGATTGGCCGCTGATGAAGGGATAACGAAATATAGGCAGAGCACCAATTTCTATCGCACGTTCATGGATACGGTCAGACGTTACGGCCGGTTGAAAGAGATGGAACTCATGAACCGGTATTTTCTTTCTATGAAGAATCCCCTGTTCCCTATGGGCTTTGCATCCATGGGGCTCAAGCTCATGAAAAAGAGGAAGGTGCCCCTGGAGGTGCCGAAGTTATTCGGAGAGGGGCGATTTGACCGGCTCTTTCAAAAGGTCGAGGAATTGGAGGCCAGATCATGAAGTACGTTTACTACCCGGGTTGTTCCCTTGAGGGAACCGCTCTCGAATACAATGTCTCAACCAGGGCCGCTATGGAGGCGCTTGGTGCGGAACTGATTGAACTGGAGGATTGGACGTGTTGCGGTGCGAGTGCGGTCGAAGCACGAAGTCACTTGCTTTCCATGGTTCTGGCGGCGAGAAACCTGGCTCTGGCCGACCGCATGGAAGAGGATCTCGATTTTCTGATTCCCTGCAGTGCCTGCTATTTGAACCTGAGAAGGGTTGAAGACCATGTCAAGCGGGATGCAGAACTCAAGGACAAGATTAACGAAGCCCTTAAGGAGGAAGATTTGGAGTACAAGGGGCGGAAACGTGTCCGGCATTTCCTGGACGTGATAACCCGTGACTTTGATTCAGACAGCATGAAGCCCTTGGTGAGCAACAGGCTCACCGGGTTTAAGGTTGCCCCCTACTATGGCTGTCAGGCACTGCGCCCCTATGCTGCATTTGATGATCCCCAGGAGCCACAGTCCATGGAACCCCTTATTGAAGCCTTGGGCGCCGAAGTGCACAACTGGGACGTGGGGGCCAAGTGTTGCGGCGCAGGGTTGATGACAACCAAGAAAGAGGTGGCCCTTGAACTGACCGGGGCCATTCTTAAGGCGGCTCAGGGGGCGGACTGCATTGTCACGGTCTGTCCCATGTGTCAGATGAATTTGGAAGCCTATCAGGGTGCCGTTTCAAAGGCTCTAAATGAGGATCTGCGTATCTCGATCCTTTATCTCTCACAACTCATGGGCCTGGCCTTCGGCATACAGGAAAAGGATCTCAAACTCAATCTCAATCTTGCCCTAACCCCTGCTTTTCAGGAAATGATGAAGATGTGAAACTTCAAAATAGCTGACTATAGGTCGGTGAGGGCATGTTAACAACGAAGGAGGATTTTTTGTGGAAGCAATCAAACCGAACACAACCGAGAGTAAACTGAAGGTATCTCCTGAGTGGGCCGACGTGTGTTTCACGTGCGGGACCTGTGCAAGTGGATGCCCGGTCACCGGAGTTGACAATCTTGATCCCAGAAAGGCCGTGCGCATGGCGGTCCTCGGACTGGACCAGGAATTGATCGATTCACGGTTTCCCTGGATATGCACCCTGTGCGGTCGCTGCGAGTATGCGTGCCCACAGGGCGT
This sequence comes from uncultured Desulfobacteraceae bacterium, assembly GCA_964459445.1. Classification (GTDB taxonomy): domain Bacteria; phylum Desulfobacterota; class DSM-4660; order Desulfatiglandales; family HGW-15; genus CAYWMP01. The sequence continues at coordinate 16,508 of CAYWMP010000107.1, read as the reverse complement.
AGAAATTTTGAAGCTCCTGCGCCGTGCAAGGACCCTTCGCGAAAGAGACAAAGTGCCGGGGCCGATCCATAAAGGCGTGGTCATGGATTTGGAGAGGGGAAACAACCTCGGCATTCCCAAAGATGATTTCCTTTTCCTCCTGGCCGATCTTTCGAAAGAAATGGATGAAGATGAAGGATTCCCCGGATTCTATGCCCCGGTAGACAAGAAGGGCGCCAATATTCTGGTCACCATCAACTCCAAGGAGCCCTTCGGCGAACCGGATGACATGAAGTTCTGGTGGAAGATCTTCTATGCAGCCAAGGAGGACTGGACGATCCCTTCCACGAACTGGGAAGGCGTGAACTGGGGACTCTTCTCAGGAGATGACGAGGCCATGAAGACCCTGGTGGGTCGGATTGTGGAACATTTGGAACGCCTGGAGTGCAAGACACTCCTCCTACCGGAATGAGGGCACGCCTACTATGCGACCAGGCTTGGTCTGCAAAACTGGTTTCCGGAAGTATTTGAGAAGTACAGGGTGGTTTCGGTCCACGATCTGCTCAAGGAATACATAGAAACAGGGAGAATAAGGATTGATAAGTCCATCCACAAAGAACTAACGACACTCCACGATCCCTGTAACTATGGAAGGAAGGGCGCAAAGGCCTTTGGGCATGGCTATTTTGAAGAACCCCGGTGGGTCACTCAGCAATGCTGTGAGAACTATACCGAGATGTACCCGAACAGGATGAACAATTTTTGTTGCGGGGCCGGCGGTGGCGCCTGGGCCATGCCTTACGAAAAGGAGAGAATCTATTATGGCCGTGTCAAGGCCGAACAAATAAAGAACACGAGGGCCGAAATGGTGGTGGCCCCATGCCATAATTGCAGGGATCAGATCATGAAATCCCTGAACAAGGAATATGAACTGGGTATTGAAGTAAAATACCTCTGGGAACTCGTTTCGGATTCACTCATCGTCGAACCCTGGAGTGAAACAGAAATCAGGAATGCTAATGAACTGAGGGATACCCAATACGAAAGGGATGAAATCGACCTGGATCAAGAATTTTTATAAAGGAGTTTGTCGATTAATGTTAAAATCTATTGAAGATCAAACTAAAATCATTTTAGACAGCATCGCTGACGGTGTTTTTACTGTAGATTCAGATTGGAGAATCACCTCATTTAACCGGGCTGCGGAAGATATTACCGGCATTAGGTCGCGAGACGCAATTGGTCGTCACTGCTGGGAAGTATTCAAAGCAAGCATATGCGAAAAGGCCTGCGCCCTCAGAAACACGCTGGAGACAGGTCGCCCCATCGTGAATCATTCCATCTTCATCCTGAATTCAGAGGGTGAGCGTATCCCTGTAAGTATTTCAACCGCCATTCTGCAAAATAGGACCGGAAAAGTGATCGGTGGCGTGGAGACCTTTCGGGATCTGAGTGTGGTCGAAGAACTTCGGAAGGAATTGTCGGGGCGCCTTTCGTTTCAGGATATCATAAGCAAGAATAAGGAAATGCATCGTCTATTCGGCATGCTTGAACAGGTGTCTGAAAGCGATACAACCATCCTCTTTGAGGGAGAAAGCGGCACAGGGAAGGAACTTTTTGCGAAGGCGATCCATTCCCTGAGCCACAGGAACAAAGGGCCTATGATCACAATTAATTGCGGATCGTTGCCCGATACCCTGCTTGAATCGGAGCTCTTTGGCTACAAGGCAGGCGCCTTTACCGATGCTAAGAGGGACAAGCCGGGGCGATTGGCCCTTGCAAAGGGCGGCACCCTTTTTCTGGATGAAATAGGAGATATATCTCCGGCACTACAGGTTCGGCTTCTTCGGGTTATCCAGGACAAGGTATATGAACCCCTTGGGAGCACAAAAACTGAAAAGGCCGAAGTGAGAATTGTAGCAGCCACAAATGAAAATCTTGACGAGTTGGTTAAGCAAGGAAAATTCAGAGAGGATCTTTTTTATCGCATCCATGTGGTGAAGCTGGTACTCCCGCCCCTGAGAAAGCGAAAAGAAGACATCCCCCTGTTGGTGGAGCACTTTATGCGCAAATTTAACCGCCTGATCGGGAAAGAAATACAGGGCCTCGCACCGGAGGTCCTGCCCGTCCTGATGTCTCACAATTTTCCGGGCAACATCCGGGAATTGGAAAACATTATCGAATATGCGACCGTGGTTTGCAAAAACGATCTGATCCGTATTGAACACCTACCTGATTATATGCGGGAAGGGTTGAGAAAAGGAGAGAAAGGCGCTCAAGAGGAGAACGACGAAACGAGCGCTTCCTGGGCGGAAATGGAGAAGAGCTTTATTTATGAAGCTCTGAGGAAAAACAACTGGAATAGAACCGCCACAGCAGCTCAGATGGGCGTGCATCCCACCACCCTGTGGCGGCGAATGAAGCGCTTGAATCTGGTGACCCCAGGCAAAGAGGACAGTTCCGACAACGATACCGTGATTCATTGAGCATTACAATTATGCAATAACTCGAAAATCATCCATTGCAAATTTGCAAACCTAGAACACCTTTCCTATTTATCCCAAAAACACCTATCCTTAAAAACTAAGCAATAACAGCATGTTAAAGTCAAGCCTGCATCAGTTTCATCTTGGCACGGAAACTGTAATATCCCCGGTCAATCCAAAATTACCAGGAGGAAAATTCAATGGCACTAAAGACCCCGGAACAATTTGAAGAGAGTTTAAAAGGCCGCAAACCCCGGATATTCATGAATGGGAAAAAGGTGGAAAATGTCCTCGAAAACAAGAATACACGAACCGTCGTGGAAGCCAATAAGGCAAGTTATGCCTGGGCCCTTGATCCCGCTTACAAAGACATCATGTCCTGTTATTCGCCTCTCATCGATGATGTCGTCAATCGCTACACGCATGTGAGTGCCAGCACAGACGATCTGGTCAAAAAGGCAGAGGCAGGAACCTTCACAGCCGAAATGCTTGGCACGTGCATATACCGGTGCGTGGGATACGATTCCTTTCACGCGCTGGCCAGCACCACTTGGGAGATGGATCGCGATCTGGGAACCGAGTATTATCCCAGATTTCTGGAGTACCTGAAAATGGTTCAAAAAGAAGACCTCTCCGTGGCCGGAGCACTCACTGAGCCACGGGGCAGGAGGGACCAGAAGACGCTGGACTGGCCTGATCCCTACCTCTCCTTGAAGATCGTGGACAAGAATAATGATGGAATCACGGTTCGTGGCGCAAAGATCAATATCAGCGGTGCCTATGCGAGCCATGAACTCGTCGTCCTTCCCCAGGCGGCTCACTATGAAGGCGAGGAGGACTATGCCGTAGCCTTTGCCATCCCTACCGATACAAAAGGTTTAACCTATGTGGCCCAGTTTTCGCCGTACTCAGCGGAAAGGGAACTGAGTAACGATACCGAAGAACTCGGCAATCCCGTTTTCGGCCAGCGAGAAACATCCATGATCATCTTTGACAATGTCTTTGTCCCCTGGGAAAGGGTCTTTCACTGCGGCGAGGCCCCTTATTCCATTAAAATGGTGACCCGCTATGCCAAGACCCACAGGATGACCTGCGGCGGGACCTGCAAGGTAGGCTTCATGAATCAGATTATCGGGGCCTCCAAATTGATCCAGGAATACAAGGGATTGGAAAAGGCCGCACACATCAATGACCAGTTGATGGAGATGGTCGTACTGCGAGAAACGGGTCGAGCCTGCGGCACAGCGGCGGCTACCAAAGGTGCTGAAGAGCCGGAGGGTTCCGGAGTCTTTCTGCCGGACGAGATCATGGGAAATGTCTCGAAGCTCAATATTTGTAATGCTTTCTGGCGGGTAATGGCTCTGGCAGGGGACATCGGCGGCGGCCTTGTGGTTACGATGCCCTCTATGAAGGAATTGAATAATCCGGAGGTCAAAGACTACGTGGAAGAGTTCTATAGTTTCGGTTCCGACGAGCCCACCAAGAACATCATGAAAGTCCACAAGCTCTTGCAGAATTGGACGGCTGGTCAACATGGTGTGGGGACCTGGCATGGTGCAGGACCAGTTATGGCCCAAAAGATCATGCTCCAAAGGGTCATAGACTATGAGCGAGAAAAAGAACTCGTAAAGAGTACATTGAACATAAAATGAATATAACTCATGGGTTTGGAAATGGACTCACGAGTTCATTATCGCTCAAATACTATTGCGAATATGCAATAGCGCCGGATGGCCGAATTGCAGAATAGAAAATAAATTGAACCATACGATCGCAGCAATGAGCAGAGAGAGGCCGGTTATTTTTATATGATTTCCATGGGTTACTTGAAACATGGACGCCCCGTCCGCGTTTGGCATGAGCGATGCTATTATGTGAGGTCGGTGGCGTTGAGACTGAGGTTGGCCGAAATAGGGCTTTTTACAAAAGTTTCACAACGAAAGGATTAAAGCAATGCGAATTGCCATCTCCTCTCAAGGGGAAAACTTAGAATCGAACATAGATCCCAGGTTTGGAAGGGCCGCTAAGTTTCTTCTTGTTGAAACAGAAACAATGGATTTCGAGGTTGTTGAGAACAAACAGTCCCTCAACTTGCCTCAGGGCGCAGGAATACAGGCGGCGCAGAATATCGTCAACCATCAACCCGAAGTGGTCTTAACAGGGAACTGCGGACCCAAAGCGTTTAAGGTTCTTAAAGCGGCGGGGGTGGGCGTTGTCGTTGGAGTGACAGGCACCGTTGAAGAGGCACTGCAAGCCTATTTGGAGGGCAAGCATAAGCCCGCCGATGCAGCGAACGTTGAAGGCCATTGGTCATAACGGAGGGGTTGGATCATCCTCAATGAGAATAGCCGTACCCATATGGGAAGATAGAGTATCGCCCGTTCTTGATTCCGCCTCACGTCTATTGGTCGTAGAGGTAGAAGAGGAAAAAGAATCCTCCCGTTTTGAGACCCTTTTGGATGTCCAGGACATGAGCCGCAGATGCTGCCGCATCCAGGGTCTCGGGGTAGACACACTGATTTGCGGCGCGCTATCCCGACCCCTCTTGAGGCGACTCATGGCTTCGGGCATTCGCATTATTGCCGGGATATCAGGCAACCTTGAAGATGTGCTGGCCGCGTACTTCGGCGGGGATCTGGATAGCAGGGAATTTTTGATGCCGGGCTTCAAGAGGCAGAGATCAAGTCGAAGGCCAAAGGAATCGTCGAAGGGAAGGGGGAAAAGGCAGAGAAGAAAGGCGAAGCGTAAAGAACCTATTAGCGGTATCTGGGATTCGGTGCAGTCCGAATGAAGCGTTGAGGGACGACGGAACGAACCAGAGAAGAATTCGTATAAGGAGGAGTTAAGAAGAAATGCAAAAAGGAAACCATAGCTGTGCGTCCGGCAATCTTGATGAACAGCATCAAAAGCAGGATATTGAAATTAATCAAACCCTAAGTCACATCAAACACAAAATATTGGTTATGAGCGGGAAAGGAGGCGTCGGCAAGAGCAGTGTTGCCGCATATCTTGCAGCCTCTTTGGCCGACAGAGGCTATAAGGTAGGCCTTATGGATGTGGACCTGCATGGACCAAGCATCCCAAGACTTTTGGGCATTAGAGGCAACATCCAGCCCGCCACAAGACAAGGCAAGGCCTATCCAATGGCTCTACTTTCCAACTTGGAAGTCATGTCCATTGAGTGCCTCATGCACGATAACAAGGACTTGGCGACCATTTGGAGAGGCCCTCTGAAAATCGGCGTTATCAGACAATTTATAGCGGATATCGAATGGTCGGATCTCGACTATCTCATTATTGATTCACCCCCGGGCACGGGTGATGAGCCTTTAACGGTGGCGCAGACCATTCCCGATGCCAAGGCCGTCGTCGTCACAACGCCCCAGGAAATTTCGTTGGCCGATGTGAGAAAATCCATCAATTTTTGTCGACAGGTCAATATGAACATTCTTGGAATCGTCGAAAATATGAGCGGTCTCCAGTGTCCCCACTGCGGACAGCAAATCGAACTCTTCAAATCACACGGTGGGCAATCCGTGGCAAAGAATGAAGGACTGAGACTACTTGGAAGTCTGCCGATTGATCCTGAAGTTGTCCGATTGGGGGATGCCGGCAATATGGTCGGCCTTTTGAATGACCAACGTCCTTTCACAAAGGCCTTTAGCAGTTTAGTGGATCAAATTGAGAATCAGATATCAGGGGGATCACGTGATTCGGTAAGTGACATAAAGACAATAGAGGAGGACCTTATGGAAAAGCTTATTTTTGCGGTGCCGGTGTCCGGCGGAAAGCTTTGCTCGCATTTTGGGCATTGTGACCAATTCGCATTAGTAGAGACAGAGGACGGAAAAGTGAAAGATACATCTATGCTTACCCCTCCGCCCCATGAACCGGGTGTTTTGCCCAAGTGGCTTCACGAGCAGGGCGCCAATGTGATCATTGCCGGAGGGATGGGCGCAAGGGCACAAGACCTTTTTGATCAGAACGGAATCAAAGTCATCACCGGTGCACCGGTAGATTCGCCGGAGATACTCATTAAGCAATATCTCTCAGATTCATTGGTCACGGGAGACAATGTTTGCGACCATTAGTAGGCTGAGGAAAAACGCTCATCTGCCGTTCGGCAAGCTCACGGCCCTGAGCAAAGTCGAAGGGTTTCGTTGCGCCCATTCTCGCCCTGTTAAATTCTCGTCGGGCGAGACGGCGGAGCCGATTTAACAGGGCAAGCCATTGCGGGGGAGCGAAACGACCGAAGCAATCTGATAATCACTTTAATAGAAAGATTGCCGCGCTTCCTTTGGTCGCTTGCAATGACAAAATTGAAAGGGATAAGAATGGAAAAAGTTGCGATTGTTGGATGTGGGGCCTATATGGACAATGGTTACGGTTGCCCCGGTGAGTGGAGATGTCTCAAGGCTGCGGCCCTTGGAGAGGGAAGCTTTGAGAATCCCTCTCAAGTCATCAGTTTTTTAAAATGTGAATGTCCGGGTCGACCCTTGGCTGCCAATATGGGCATGAGTATGAAATTGTCAGAAATGAAACCGGATGTGATTCATCTCAGCACTTGTCTTGCGAATGCCAAGCCCGGATGTCCCTATACGAGCGCCGAAGACATGGCGAAGGTATTGGAGGAGAAGACGGGGATCAGGGTTATTGCAGGGACCCATGACTACCATTAGCAAAGCTTCGCCTCAAATCGGCATCCCCCCTAAAAGGGGTGGGCGCGTTATCGGAGGATTAGATTATGGCACCAAGAGGATCAGGAAATAAGGGGCAGGGGCGAGGTCAGACTGGGCAAGGAAGAGGCATGGGCAGAGGTCAAGGCCGTGGACCTGGAGGAAACTGCCTTTGTCCGGACTGCGGACAAACCATCCCTCACAAACAGGGCGTGCCTTGCTATGAGGCCAAATGTCCTAAATGCGGCCAAGTCATGATCAGGGAATAGGGGATCTGTCATCAACTAAGATGAAGTATGGAGTGAAATTCCTCATGCCTGAGAAATTGTATGATTCTGCTCCAAGGCTACAGGCACAGATATTCGAGAATCTTGATAAAAAACGTAAAAGCACAGCCATTAGATACTGGTTTAATCCTCCTCACATCGGCGAGATGGAGAAACCGGATGGCCATGCGCGCCTGAAAGGCAAATGCGGAGATACGATTGAAATCTTCCTCAGATTTGAAGAGGAACGGGTCAAGGAGGCGCTGTTCACAACAGACGGTTGCAGATCGAGTCATGCGTGCGCATCTATGGCAGCCGAGCTGGCCCTTGGAAAAATCCCGGATCAACTCCTTGAGATCACCGGTGACGCGATCATAGAGGAACTGGGGAGCCTTCCGGAAAATGATCAACACTGCGCCTTCCTGGCCGCTGAAACACTTCAAGAGGCGCTGAATAATTATATGATTAACAAAACTAAAAATGACCACGTAAATGGTTGAGTCGTCTACTCATATCTCACACCCGCTCCTCTTCGACTGTGCTCAGGGTCGCTAGAGCGCGCTGAGGACGCAGAGATAATGTTTTTGACCTGATTTTTCATCTCAAAAAATCAGGTCAACCATCATGCCTTTCCGGGCAGTTGATTGTGGAGCCATTAAGTCGTTATCCGTATAGAACGGTGTCAAGTAATAATGCAAAGCGCAGACGTGGTTGACATGAATCGCCCTCTCAGCGATTCATGTCAAAGCTCAGTGAACTCTGAGAGCTCTGCGAGAGACATTAAGATTCCTTGAGGATTTTTCAAATGATAATAAGCATAGCCAGCGGAAAAGGAGGCACAGGCAAGACAACGGTAGCCACAAACCTGGCCCTATCATTGGGTGCAGACGTTCAGCTTTTGGACTGTGACGTTGAGGAACCCAACGCGCATCTCTTCCTAAAACCTCGCTTTGGATTGGCCAAAACCGTAACCACACCGGTCCCCCAAGTGGACATGGAAAAGTGCACCCTTTGTGGAAAGTGCTCCGACATATGTCAGTTCAAAGCCATTTTGCCGGTGGGTGATACGGTCCTGACTTTTCCTGATCTCTGCCATAGTTGCGGTGGGTGCGAGGCGGTGTGTCCCGAGAAAGCCATCACTGAAGAAGAACGTGAATTGGGGATCGTTGAGCGCGGGAAGAGAAACGGCATAGAGTTGGTTCATGGAAAGCTGCGGGTGGGGGAGGCCATGTCTCCACCTCTTATTCGAACGGTGAAGTCTTTCAGCCGTCCGGAAGCGCTAAAAATCATCGATGCGCCTCCGGGCACATCCTGTCCGGTTATTACGACCATAAAAAACACTGACTATGTTCTTCTGGTCACGGAACCTACCCCCTTTGGGTTGAATGATTTGAAGTTGGCCATTGGCGCCGTCAGAATACTCGGGATTCCCTTTGGGATAATCATAAATCGCTCGGATCTGGGGAATGATGAGGTCAAAAAACTTGCAGCCGAGGAAGGCATCCCCATTCTCATGGAGATTCCCTTCGATCGCCGCATAGCGGAGGCTTACTCAAGGGGCGACATGATGATTGAGTTGATGCCGAGCTGGAAGTACAAATTCCTGGGACTCTATCATCGTATCGAGGAAGAGGTGCGAAAGGCATCGGGAATTGAAGATAATGATCCAGTAAAGATGGCGCTTTAGACAGGATTGCGGGATCACAGGATAGATTATGATTATGAATATTTCTCTGCGGAGGTCCGCTCTAGTCTGTGGTTTAAAGTTTCACCAAGGTGTTGAGAAGTTGCGAGAGAAAAAGACAAATGAAAGAAATCGTAATCATTAGCGGCAAAGGGGGAACAGGGAAGACCAGCCTGGTGGCGGCCTTTGCCTCTCTTGCGGAAAAAATGGTTCTTTGCGATGCCGATGTGGACGCAGCAGATCTCCATCTGATTATGGATCCGAATGTCAAAGAACAACATGAATTTGAGGCAGGGCATGAGGCCATTATCGATCCTGAGGTATGCACTGAATGTGGGCTCTGCCGTGAGGTTTGCCGTTGGCATGCGATCACAGAAGACTTCGTTGTTGCTCCCATTGAATGCGAAGGCTGCGGCGTATGCGTTTATTTTTGTCCTGAAAAGGCTATCCGATTTCCCGACAAGACATGCGGGGAATGGTTTATTTCCGACTCCCGCTTCGGTCCAATGGTCCATGCAAGATTAGGTATTGCCGAAGAAAACTCCGGTAAGCTGGTAACCCTTGTCCGTCAGGAAGCCAATAAACTGGCTGAAGCGAAACACCTTGAGCTCATTATAACGGATGGTCCTCCCGGGATAGGATGTCCGGTTATCGCCTCGATCGGCGGGGCCAGCGCCGCTCTTATCGTCACGGAGCCTACCATATCCGGAAGGCACGACATGGAGCGCGTCTCGCAACTTGCCGAGCATTTCAATGTACCGGCAATGCTATGCATCAATAAATTCGACATAAACCCCTATGAGGCTCAAACCATTGAAAACACCGCCAGGGAGAGGGGCGTAAAGCTGCTTGGGAGAATCCCCTTTGATACTGCCTTTACCGAGTCCATGGTTCAGGGAAAAACCATCTTTGAATATGACGGAAATAATAAGACGGGGACAGCAATTCGCAATATCTGGGATGAGGTGATGGATAACCTTGAACAAGATAAAAGGCAAAGAAAGGGGGTGAACGAATAAACCTTAACCTTTTAAAAGAGCAAGGGGGAAATCATGAAAGAATTGAATCGGCGGGATTTTATGAAGGCCATGGGGTGTGCCGGCACCGTCCTAGGCCTGGGAGGCATCGCGTTTCATAAACCCTTAGAGGCATTAGCCAGTGGAAAGTATGACATCGGACAATGCAAGAACCTGAGAATTAAATGCGTGTCTGAAGTGGGTTGGTTCGATACTAAGAAACTAGTGGGCCAAATGAAAAAGGCAGGTGGAGGAAAAACCAGTCAATGGATCATTCCCTGGGATCTTACAAATGCGGCCGGCAGTAGCACACTCATTGATATGGAGACACTAGACGGTCGTCATCACAAGTTCCTCCTGGATGCGGGGTGGAGCAACGAATACATGGAGGAGGCCTTCAAAAGGGAAGGCATTGATGACATGTTGAAGAACCGCGAGATCGAGTTTCTAATGATCAGCCATGAACACCTCGATCATTTCTGGGGGCTCGAAACCGTCCTGAAATACAATCCTGAAATCAAAATTATCATTCCAAGCACTTTTTATCCGGAAGGCATGCATTATCTGCGAGGGGCCGAGTTCGTAACGCCCGGAGCGAGGAATGGAATCCCGCACCAGGGTGAGCTCGTTCAGTGCAAGCCGGGACAGATTAACAAACTCTATGATGGCTGTGCTGCCGTTGCTTTCGATCTGCCCATTGTTATCAGGGTGCAGGGTGAGCAATCGCTTTATTTCAATGTCAAAGATAAGGGGATTGTCTGTGTTGCCGGTTGCTGCCACCAGAGCATCATCAAGTTTGCGGACTTTGCCCAGAAAAAGATCATGGGCGGGGATAACATGTACGGCGTCTATGGCGGGCTTCATATCGCGCCCTTTGGCCCCATGAATCCTGATCGTGAACACATTGTCAAAGGCATGGGCAAATATGGTTTCCGGAAGATCGCCTGTAACCACTGCACCGGCTTGGTGGCTGTTCAGAAGATGATCGACCTGGGATATCCGGTGGTGCAAGGGACAGGCAAACATGGGTCCCAGAGCAAGCTTTATGTAGGGAATGGGGATGAGGTTTTCTTTGGTTGATTTCCGACAGTGACCATTGGCATTAGTCACTGAAAGGGGCGGGCGCTTGCCCGCCCTTTACCTTTAAAGCGCGATACCTCTCATTAAGGATATCACAATATAGCTCACTTTACCTTGACCCTTTATCCCTTTTCTCCTATGGTCAGTTTAGCAAAACGAAACCCTATAGGATTACGATACAACTCTTCTCACTGTTCTCACAGAAGCAGTAGAACTCCTCATCACGTAAGGACTCGTCTCCGCATCATATCGTAGGGCTCTTTGGGCTGTTTGCCGATTGCGCTGTGCTCCGGCATTTCGATAAAAACGCAAAACACAAATCAAGTGGGGCAATAGGCTGATGATAAATGGCACGCAAGGGACAGTCAATTATGAGTTCGAAAAATCAACCGTGAACCTGGCGATCGTGGGTGGAGGCAAGGCCTGCAAATTCTTCCTCGAACTTATTCGCCGTGAATCTTTTCCCTATCTGAATGTAAACCTCGTTGGCGTCTGCGACACCAATCCCGATGCCGAGGGGATACATCTGGCCAATGAGATGGGGATCTATACCACGGACAACTTCCGGGATCTCTTCAACATCGAAAACCTCGATGGCATCATTGAACTCACAAACAACCGAAAGGTCCTACTGGAACTTATACGCAATAGACCTGAAAGGGTAGGTGTGCTGGAACACAATATCGGAAGGTTCATAAGGAGACTGTACGATATAGATCAGCAACTGAGATCGGCAAAACAAGAGGTTGCGCTTGAAAGGATGGCGTCGGATTTCCTGATCCAGCAAACCAATGATCGAATCGTGGTTTTAGAACCTGACTTCACCATTGTAGAGGCCAACGAGGCCTATCTGAATGCCGTAGCAAAGACGAAAATGGAAGTGATCGGCGCACACTGTTATGAAATAACCCACGGTCTGAACGCACCCTGTTCAGTATCCCATCCGGAGCTCGGTTGTCCAATGGTGGAGACCCTTAGAACGGGTGAATTTTCCCATGTCATCCACGAGCATCCCGACTCGGGCGAAGGTACCACGTTCTGCGATATGGTTACCTATCCTATTAAGGATCACAAGGGTAACATCATTCGAATCATCGAGATTTGGAGAGACATTACAAAGGAGCTTTCATCGCGTTGGGAGGAGCGAGTCAGAACGTTAAAAGACGACTACAAAAAACTCATCCAGGAGGATCGGATGATTTCCCTGGGCAAACTCGTGGCCAGTTGCGTGCATGAGATCAATAACCCCATTCAAGGACTCCTGACTTTCAGCCACCTCATGCGAAACACACTGGAGGAGGGAGACCCTGACAGGGAGGATCTCGAGAAGTTCCGCAAGTTCCTCCCTCTCATGTGCGGCGAGTTGGAAAGATGTGGGGACATCATTTCAGGACTTCTATCGTTTTCCAGAGAACCTGCACTCGGTTTCAAGGATGTCGACCTTAACGAAGTGCTTGCGGCGGTCATCGCTCTGACACGCCACAAGATGGAGCTCCAGAATATCAA
>CAYWMP010000107.1:0-3715 GCA_964459445.1 uncultured Desulfobacteraceae bacterium | reverse complement strand
AAACCCATGAACGATAAGATGCGCATCATGGTTGTGGATGATGAACTCATCATCCGGGAATCATTACTCCATTGGTTTGAAAAAGCAGGGCACATCGTGGATACGGCTTCTTCGGGGCACGAGGCCTTGGAAAAGCTGGAAAGGTTTCCCTTTGAGATCCTGTTCGTGGACATCAAGATGCCTGAAATGAATGGCATTGAACTCCTTGAAAGGGTGAAAGGAGAGTATCCCGATACAATTGTTATTATCATCACTGCCTATGGCTCAATCGACTCGGCAGTGCAAGCCATGAAGCTGGGGGCCAGCGATTATATGCTGAAGCCCTTCAAACCGGACCAGCTTTCACTGTTGATGGAAAAGATTACACAGCAACGAAAAATGACAAAGGAGTATAGTTATCTAAAAGGTCGTATGGAAGAGATCACCCGGTTTGACAACATCATAGGTCAGTCATCCGAAATGGAACGCATTTTTGAAATGATTCCCGAGGTGGCCCAGACCGATTCATCTATTCTGATCCTCGGCGAGACCGGTACGGGAAAAGAGCTTGTGGCCAAGGCAATCCATGCAAAGAGTCAAAGGTCTCAGGGTCCATTTATCGCCATTAATTGCGGTGCAATGCCCGACACCCTGCTGGAGAGCGAGCTGTTTGGACATCAAAAGGGCGCTTACACAGGTGCCACTCATGCGCGAAAAGGTTTCTTAGAGGTGGTCTCCGGCGGCACGCTTTTTTTGGATGAGATCGGAGAGATCAGCCAGAAGATGCAAGTGGATCTACTCCGCGTCCTGGAAGAGAAGAAGATTACGAAGATAGGAGACAGGCATCCGGTAGATGTGGATTTTCGGCTCATTTCAGCGACCAAGAGGGATATAGAAAGGGAAGTCGCACAGGGAAAATTCCGGGAGGACTTTTTCTATCGGGTCAATGTCATCACCATGCATATGCCTCCCCTTAGGAAGAGAAAAGAGGATATTCCCCTATTGGTTCAACACTTCATTGAGAAATAGAGACCGCCAAAAAGGTGGACCATGCAGCATCCGCAGTCCTGAGGTTAATGAAGAACTACAATTGGCCGGGAAATGTAAGGGAACTGGAAAATGCGGTTGAGAGGGCAGTCGTATTGTCAAAATCCAGAACGCTTAAGGCGGAAGATTTTTCATTCCTGGAACGGACATCCCTGCTCCCCGCAGAACCTCTAACCTTGAAAGAAATGGAAAAGTATCATATTCGACAGATCTTGGAGGAGTGTGATTGGAATGTCACCCATGCTGCAGGAATGCTGGATATCAATCGGGTAACCCTGCACAGAATGATAAAAAGGTATGAACTAACGCCCTCATGATCATCGCACATTCTGAAAAATTCGTTTTCATGATAGTTCATCATGGAAAAGCATTTGACAGGATGACAAGATAAACATGAATTAGAGAGGAAAAGCGAGGCTAAAAGTCACCGAGAACTATTCGAAGAAATAGTATTTCTGCAAAAAGGATCGCAAAAGAGCCCGCGTTGCGGGCTTCCCAATGATTCATCATTGGGATATTTGGGGAAATGTTCTGGAAAAATATGTGCACCTATTTTTCCAGAGATTTTCCCAATATATCTTTTAGCGATCCTTGCTAGGTGATTATCAGAATTGTAAAACCATCAAGAAAATCCTGTTATCCCGTCAAAAATAACTGATATTTGCCCGGTTTTTATGACTCAGATTAAGCCACGCATAGCCGTCTTGCCAATGGGTGAGGTTCCCGATATTTTCCCAAAATCCATAGCAGCGCACATACTTGGCAACTTTGACCTCGATTCCGACATCCTTTCTCCGGACAAGCATCCCGCATACGCCCTGGACAAAAGGCGTCTTCAGTACGATGCTGCAGTTATCCTAAAGTCACTCCAATCAAGAGAATTCCACGATCATTCAAAAGTCATTGGAATTTTAGATGTGGATCTCTTTGTTCCCATTCTCACCTATGTATATGGCGAGTCTATGCAGGGTGGTAAGGTTGCTCTAGTTTCGCTCTTTCGGCTAAAAATGGACAAGGATAGCAGTATTGTATCCGAGTCTGTGCTGCTGGAGAGGGCCGCCAAGGTCGCCCTGCACGAGTCGGGACATCTCTTTGACCTTCACCACTGCACGGATCAAAAATGCCTTATGGGTTTTTCGGGAAGTCTCGATGACCTCGATCAAAGAACTATGTATTATTGCCGGTACTGTACGACCTATCTCCGGGACGCCTTCCGCCGGCGCTAACTTAAGGCTTTATGCCTTCCCCCAAAGTGGGATAGTCTTCGCTTTGGAATGCAAGTAGTTAAGTGCGTATTATTTTACCGCCCGCTTCGCTAGAGACACGGAGAACGCTGAGAAAGATGTCTTTTTTCATTGCCGCTGACCTGCCGTCGTCCCCTCCGGCGGGACTATGGCAAGGCAAGGAGGGCGACGATGGAAAACCACTCGGCACCTGACGCTGCAACCTCAGTGGCTTTACGGTGTGATAACTTTCTTACACACTATATTTGTTCTGTTCTTAAAAAGGTCCCCACCAGGCGGTTCCATCCGATCTCAGGGTAGTGTCCGTATAGATCATCCATAACCTCACCACCGGTGGCTGCCAGTCGTTCATAATCCGGCCCCATAAGGCTCATCAGCCTATTGCCCTCTTGCTCCATCCAGTTGAAACTCTCATTTCCGAAATAAAGTCCTTTCAGGTTCCGTTTGGGATACTTGGGTTCGAGTATGAAAAGCCAACCATGGTGATAGGGATCCTCGTGGGCAATTTCAGGGTGATCCTCCACTTTGTGATTCACCGCCAAAACCGTTCCCGTTACAGGAGACAGGACCGCTGCCCGGTTATCATCCCGAGCGAATGTCCAGCCCACTTCGCTTTGCTTCAAATTCGCCCCTAGAGGAGGAAGGTTCATGGTTTGGGCTGCGCCCAGGACTTTGTTGATAAAGTCATCAAACCCGACCTTAACACGGCCTCCGTGCTCGAATCGCGCCCAGCTGTGACCCATGTGATAATAGTATCCGTCAGCGACTCGGAAGCCCGACGCCAGCGTATAGGGTGGGGCTTCGGTCTGTTCCTCAAAGTCGAGTTCATCGAGCATCTGATCAAAGGGGCAGTGATAGCATTCATAGTTCATGGTGCAGATCTTGGGAGCATTTATCCGGTTGGTCAAGGCGTGACGGCAGGGCCTTGATGCGCCGTCATAGTTTTTCTTGAGATGTTCCACCCAACCTGGGATCCGCCGATTTTCGTCTCCCTCTGTGGCCATTCCCATGGCCTTTTTCATCGCCAAATCAAAGGCGCAGCCCTGACAATCGTAGGCATTATCGCAAAGGCGGAAGTTGACAACCCCTGCCTTCATCCAGATACATTCATCCTCGATAACCTGAAACCCCACAACCCTCTTTTTTCGTGATTTTTTGCTTCTAGGTGTTTGGCTTTTCATTTTGATTTCCTCCTTCCTTATAAGACATTAAACCGATCTCCTATGGCCTTTATTTTGTTTAAGCTGCTTTTCTATCTCCCTCATCGAATTCGTCGAGCCATTGGTCAAAGAGGCAATGCCAACACTCGTATCCGTAAATGCATGCCTTGGGAATCCGTGTACGGCCACTTTTCAAATGCAGACAGGCTCCGATTGTTTGATTTTCGTGAGAATCCATGCATTGACTATTCATTAATCTTTCCGTCATTTTGAACACCTCCCATC
>CAYWMP010000106.1:14706-20552 GCA_964459445.1 uncultured Desulfobacteraceae bacterium | reverse complement strand
CACGACACAGACTGCCTTACTTACCGCTGCTTCCTCCCGGACCTGACGGGGTTCATAAGCGTCTGTCACGTGAGGTCCACCCTATCGCCGCAAGTGATCAAAGAACGACGCCACATCCGGACTCTCAAAAGGGACTTTCAACCCCGCATAAGCGGATCTCGGGTTACAGGGCACCGCTAGCTCCCCGTCTAGCACGACCAAGGCCGACGTTCGAACTCTTATGAGATATCGACTCTCTCCTTGAGTCCCTTGCCGACCTTAAAGAACGGGAGTTTTTTTGCCGCGACGTTTATGATCTCGCCGGTTTTGGGGTTCCTTCCCTGATAACCTTCGTAGTTCTTGATCTTGAAACTGCCAAAACCTCTGATTTCAACTCTTTCGCCGTTTATCAGGGCCTTTTCCATATCCCCGAAAACCGTATTCACCACTTCTTCGGCTTTCTTAAGAGCGAGGTTTTCTGCCTTGGCAAGGGCCTCTATAAGTTGGGATTTGTTCATGACTTCTCTCTCTATAGGTTAACGTGTTCAAGTTCCCATAAACCATTGGAGCGCTAGGGCACGTTGTTACCAATACAAAAAATGACCCCCAACGTTAGTTAATCCAAAGGTCCAAGTCAAGTACAAATGCTGGACCCAAAAATTCATCGGACCGGAACCCTGCACGGGAAAAATCGTTCCACTTTTTTTGCCCTGTGGCAGGATTTCACCCTCCAAATTTTTGAACGACATGCGGGTTCAGCTCTAGGATTCATGATTCATTACTAAAATCTTGACGTTATATCAAGACAAAATTGAATAAAAATAACCCTTTAGGCATTTGAAAATGATTTTTTTGATTTAGCGAAGGCTCGAGGATCAAAAAGATGGACAAGTGAAAGGCATTTGGCACTAAGAAAAAATGTTTTGCCTTAAGCCTTTCACCTTAAACCCTGTACCCTTATTTCATTTATCCCTGTAAAGAGATTGCTGAGCCCTGAACACTTGAAAAAGGAAAACATGTTTCGATTAAAAAACAACGGCCAAATCCACAGGGGATTGCCTGAGAGAAGAATAATCAACATGCTCTCTAATGTGCCTATTCATCCTAATTTTCTGGTTTTTTGGCTTGAAATATTATAAAGGCCGGTTCATAGCAATTGGCTTCTGTAAAAAAAAGTTAATCCGATTAATGAGTACGATGACATGGAAGAGCAACATTGGATTAGTAAACGTGATGACGTCTTTTCGGAGTGACCGGCGGGAGGCCTTCGTCATTTCAGAGGGTTATGGAATGGGGGACCCCCTGGCTCCGAGCGAAAGCGAGGAGAACAGCGGAGGGGGGAGGCTTGCCCGCCTATTTCCAGGCGGGCATCACCCGTCTGTAACCCATTGAAATGACCAGGCCGGGAGACCCCGAAGGGAGAAAAGATGTCTTCACGTTTACAATGTCTCTGTCGCAATTGCGGATACCACAGTTCCCCATAAACATACTCATTTACAGGATGAATAAAAAAAAAGAGGATAGATAATGAAACCACTAACCACCAAGAGCATCGAGAATCTCATCCCCTATCCGCCCGGGAAACCCATTGAAGAACTGGAAAGAGAACTGGGGATTTCAGGATCGATCAAACTTGCATCAAACGAGAATCCACTGGGTCCTTCACCCATGGCGATTCAGGCTCTAAAAGAAAAACTTGAAACCCTCAACCGATACCCGGATGGGAGCGGCTATTACCTAAAATCCAAATTGAGCGAAGTCCATGGACTTCCGCAGGATCAAATCATTATCGGGAATGGTTCCAATGAACTTATCGAGCTTCTGATAAGGACCTTTATTGTGAGTAGCGATGAGGTCATACAGGCTTTCCCCACCTTCCTGGTTTACGAAAAGGTGGTAGGCGGTGCCGGGGGAAGAATGGTTTCAATCCCCTTGTCTCGATTCAGGATAGACCTGGAGGGAATCCAAAAGGCCATCACACCCAAGACCAAGATGATCTTCATCAATAACCCGAACAACCCCACAGGATCGGCATTGACTACCGAGGAAATGAGAGGATTCCTTGAAAACATCCCTCAGGATATCATCGTTGTCCTGGATGAAGCCTATATCGAGTTTGTCACGGATGACAAAGTGGCCAGGGGGCTCGATCTTTTGGAGACCTGTCCGCGCATGATGGTGCTGAGGACCTTTTCAAAACTCTATGGCCTTGCCGGCCTGCGTATCGGCTATGGATTCGCGCAGGGAGAATTGATCGATTTTATGAATCGGGTTCGGCAACCCTTTAACGCCAACCTCCTCGCCCAAGCGGCAGCAACTGCGGCCCTCGACGATCATGATTTCGTGAACAAAACCTTGAAGACGATTCAGGATGGACTTCAATACCTCTTCGGAGAGCTCGAAGAAATGGGTCTCGAGTATATTCCTACACAGACCAATTTTTTCCTTATCAAGGTTCCACAGGGCGGCAGGAGGGTTTATGAGCTCATGTTAAAAGAGGGGGTGATTATTCGGGCGATGGCCTCCTACGGGCTCGAGGACTATATAAGAATCAACGTGGGTCTGGCCGAGGAGAACAGGCGTTTTATCGAAACCTTTAGAAAAGTAGTCAAAAAGTGAAAAGGGGAAATGATTTCTCCCAAAGGATTGGAGAAAACGAAGCCATGGACAAAATCATAACCATCGACGGTCCCTCCGGCGCCGGGAAGAGCAGCATCAGTCGACTCGTTGCCAAAAAATTGAAATACCTCTATTTGGATACGGGTGCCATGTATCGGGCTGTTGCGCTCCAGGCAAAGCGAGAGGGCATTTCCATGGATGATGCCGATGGGCTAAAGAGGGTATGCCGAGAACTTGATTTGAATTTCCGGACTGAAGGTGAAATCACAATGCTTTACAATGGAGACGAGGATATTTCCATGACCATCCGGACACCCGAAATGGATATGCTCGCATCCACGGTATCGGCGAGAAAAGAAGTCAGAGAGTCCCTGACCGAACTTCAGCAAATGATAGGAAGGAAAGGAGAGATAGTTGCCGAAGGACGGGATATGGGGACAGTCGTATTTCCGAAAGCAAAACACAAGTTCTTCCTGACTGCGGCCCCCGAAAAAAGGGCGGAGAGACGTTATGATGAACGGGTCGCAAGAGGGGAGTCCATATCAAGAGCCCTTGTGGACTCGGAGTTAAAGAAAAGAGATGAACAAGACACCAAACGTGCTCTTGCGCCGCTTCATCCTGCTGAGGATGCCATCATTGTGGATTCTACAGAACTTAATCTGGATGAGGTTGTTAAAACAATACTCACGTACATAGAAAGGGATAAATAACAATAAAATAGAACGCTGTTTGGGAGCCGCATTTTTCGTATCCTTTGGTATAGTTGATGACCATATGAACGGAAGCAGCAACGCTCATTGAGTAAAATTGAAATACTTTAAAAGCGTTAAGCCTTATCGGTTAACCTTGAACCTTGAACCCTGAACCTAGAACGCGGAGGACAGATTAATCGAAGCGACTCATTAACTTTAGCTCACTTTTATCTATTCAGGTTTATCCGCATTTTTAGAGCCGGTCGAAAGAGCAGTACGCAGGGCCATATATTCGGATTTGAGAGAGGCGAAAGGCCGCGAAAAGCCCTATAAAAAATAGCGAGTAAGAGGTTGAAGTTTATATTAATCTTTGATATTGATGATAGTTTCCAGGGGGCAGAACTCAGGACAAAACGCTTAGGGGGTAACTAGGTTAATGGAGAAACAAACAAACGAAATCGAAGAGAACATCATCGACTACAATGAGGCAAAAGAGGTTACTTCAGACACCGAACAAGAAGCCAAGGCAACCAGTGTATCAACAGACGGAAGTGATGGGGGTGGGAGTGACCATGTGGAAGACCATGTGGAAGAACATGTGGATGACCATGTGAGTGACCAAGAGGGTGACCAGGAATCAAATGATTTTATGGAACTCTATGAAGAGAGCCTGAAGAGCATTCAAGAAGGTGAGCTTGTAAAAGGCGAGATTGTCCAGATTGAAAAGGAGTTCGTTCTTGTTGACATAGGATACAAGTCTGAAGGCCAGATCCCGATCCATGAATTTATCGATTCTGAAGGGAATACCACCGCCAAGGTCGGTGACAAATTGGATGTACTTCTTGAAAGACGGGAAGACGATGAAGGTTTGATCATTCTCTCCAAGGAAAAGGCCACAAAGATCAAGATATGGGACGAGATCAAAGAGATCTATGAAAAGGGCGACACCATAACAGGAAAGATCACGTCCCGTGTAAAAGGCGGCATGTCCGTAGATATAGGCCTCCAAGCATTTCTCCCGGGTTCTCAAATTGACCTAAAACCAGTCAGAGATTTTGACTCCTTGATAGGCACGGATCACGATTTCAAGATCCTAAAGTATAATAAACGTCGCAGCAATATCGTACTTTCGCGCAGGGCACTCCTTGAGGCCGAGCGCGCAGTTCTTCGAGAAGAGACCCTCAAGAACCTATCCGAAGATACGGTGCTTGAAGGCATCGTCAAGAATATCACGGACTACGGTCTTTTTATCGACCTTGGCGGCATTGACGGCCTTTTGCATATTACCGACATGTCCTGGGGCAGGGTAGGTCATCCCTCAGAGATGTATAAGCTGGGCGATACAATAACGGTAAAGGTGCTGAGCTTTGATCAGGAGTCCGGCCGGGTTTCGCTCGGGCTGAAACAACTCAAAGCTGATCCCTGGACCACGGCCGACGAAAAGTACACCATTGGCACCAGGGTTGTAGGCAAAGTCGTGAGCCTCGCCGATTACGGCGCGTTCGTGGAAGTGGAAGAGGGCATCGAGGGCTTGATTCACGTATCGGAGATGTCCTGGACTCGAAAGATCAGGCATCCATCCCAGATTGTAAAGGTAGGTGATACGGCCGAGTGCATGGTTCTTAACATCGACTCCTCCAACAAGCGCATCTCCCTGGGACTCAAGCAGGTCGAACCCAATCCTTGGGATGTCATCGGGGAGAAATATCCTGTCGGTACCACCATTGAAGGCAGAATAAAAAACATTACCGACTTCGGTATTTTTATCGGTATCGATGAAGGTATCGACGGTCTGGTGCATATTTCCGATATTTCCTGGACCAAGAGAATCAAACATCCTTCTGAGGTTTATAAGAAGGGTCAGGAAGTGCAGGCCGTTGTCTTGAACATTGACAAAGATCATGAACGATTCTCTTTGGGCATCAAACAGCTCACCAATGATCCCTGGGACGAAGTCCCGAAGAAGTACAGGCAAGGTACCAGGATAACCGGCACCGTTACCAATGTAACCGATTTTGGGGTCTTCGTGGAACTGGAGGAGGGCATCGAAGGCCTTATTCACGTCTCTGAATTGAGCAGGGAAAAGGGGAGTAATCCTCTGAGCAGATTCAAGGTGGACGACGTTATCCAGGCCAAAGTGATCAATGCGTCCCGCAATGACAAAAAGATCGGCCTCTCCATCAAAAAACTGGAAGAGACTGAAGAACAGGAACTCTACAAAAGCTACATGACCAACCGCAACGAGGCCACTTCCAATCTGGGTGAGCTGTTAAAGAAGGGAATGCTTGATATGGAGGGCGAATCCACACCTGAAGAAATGAAGCCGGAAGGGGTAGCAGAAGCAGGCGAAGGCGACGATGAAACCCCCGGCGACGCTTCAAGTGAGATTCAAGCTGAAGAAATGAAGCCGGAAGGGGTAGCAGAAGCAAGCGAAGGCGACGATGAAACCCCCGGCGATGCTTCAAGTGAGATTCAAGCTGAAGAAATGAAGCCGGAAGGGATAGCAGAAGCAAGCGAAGGCGACGATGAAACCCCCGGCGATGCTTCAAGTGAGAT
>CAYWMP010000106.1:0-14606 GCA_964459445.1 uncultured Desulfobacteraceae bacterium | reverse complement strand
TCAAGCCGAAGAAAGTTAGCCCGATTAACAGCCGGAAACGAGCCCGATTCTATAGAGTCCTTCCCACCGACTCCGGCTAGAATAAATTCCGCTAAAACCCCAATAGCCTGAGAGCTTTGCAAAATGCTCAATTTTGGTCCAGGTCAATAAAGACGAGGATTTTAACCGGAGGAATACTTGTAGTATTTTGAGGATTGAAATCCGAGTCTGAAACAGCTTGTCCCTTCGTAGCTCTTGCCGCGCCATAGCTTTAGCGACGGCGGGTTAGCGAAGACGGAAGATTGGGCAAAAGGGGGCATTTTGCAAAGGTCTCAGCTTATGTCAGGGAAAAAACACCCCATACTACTAGCCCTGGTCATCATTGGTGCAACCTTGCTTTTTCTGGGCACAGTGATGGCCCTCGTGCTCACCCTGTTCGGACCCACCTCCAAACTCTCCTTTGGTGAAAAAATAGGCGTCATTCCCATTGAGGGGGCTATCTTAAATTCCGAGCGCATCGTGACACAGCTCGTGGATTTTCGGGAAGACGAGAATATTCGGGCCATTATTCTGCGGATAGACTCACCTGGAGGCGGCGTGGGACCCTCTCAAGAGGTCTATAGGGAAGTCCGAAAAACAATCAAGACAAAGAAGGTCTTCGCGTCCATGGGCAGTGTGGCAGCCTCAGGCGGTTATTATATTGCCGCGGCGGCAAACAAGATCATCGCCAATCCAGGAACCATAACGGGAAGCATCGGAGTTATTGTGGAATTTGTGCAGCTTCAAGACCTGCTAAAAAAGATCGGCGTCGGCATGGAAGTCCTGAAATCCGGCGAGTTCAAAGACGTAGGGTCTCCCCATAGGAAGATGTCCGACCGTGATCGGGCCTTGGTCCAGGATTTGATTTCCGACATACAGGGACAGTTCGTGAAGGCAGTGGCTCAGGGTAGAGGCTTGTCGGAGGACAAAGTAATGGAGATTGCAGACGGCCGAATCATTTCAGGGGCCCAGGCTAAGGAATTTGGACTGATAGATGTCCTGGGTAACTTTCGGGATGCCGTCGAGCTTGCTAAGAGGGCAGCAGAAATTGAGGGTGAGCCAACGCTTGTTTATCCTGATAAACCCGGATCAAGGTTATGGGATTTGCTCTTTGACGATGCGGCCAAGGTCTTTAAGGAGACAATAAGGAAAAGCCTTAAGACACGCATCGAATATCGATGGGATGGCTATTCTCACTAAAAAAAACTACTCACGTCTCCCTTCCCCTCACGAATAACTTCCGGAATGTCGCCAATCAGAGAGATCACAGTGGAAGGATTTGGATATAAAGCACCGCCGTCAATCACCGTATCGATGGCGTGGGCGTAGGACTCTTGAATGGAATAGGAGTCGTCTAATCCGGCGCTGGTGCTTATAATGGGGCGCCCAAGGCTCTCGACAATAGCGAGGGAGATCCTGTTGTCAGGCACCCGAATTCCGACGGTCTTTCGTTTGGTCAGCATGATCTTGGGCACCAATTTAGTCGCCTCAAGGATGAATGTATAGGGCCCGGGCAAACACCTCTTCATATTTTTGTAGGCATAGTTGGATACCTGCGCATAACGGCTTACGTCCTTCAGACTGTCGCAAATGATGGAGAAGGGTTTCTTTAGGGGGCGATTTTTTAGCTTGTGTATGAGTTGGATGCCTTTTTTGTTATAAATATCACACCCGATTCCATAAAAGGTGTCCGTGGGATAGGCTATTATCCCTCCTTTGTCGAGGGTCTCACAAACGCGATTGATAAGGCGTTTCTGGGGATTATCTGAATTTATATTGACTATCATCTGTAGAACCAACCTGAGTGAATAGCAATAAATAGCCTATTCCTATAACGCAGATAAAAAAGCTTTGTCAATCTGAAGACCAGCAAGGTATCAGATGTAAGGCGCCGCATCGCAGATCCCGCTGTGGTGCGCGGGACGAGCACTGCAGATGATGCTTTGATGGTGTTCAGGGAGTATGGTGTCATAACACTATGGATTTTGAAATAGTAAAAATTCTGTTTGCCTTTCTTTTCGGTCTTTGCCTGGGAAGCTTCCTGAATGTTTGTATTTACCGCGTGCCGAGAAATCTGTCCATCGTCAATCCGCCCTCGAGTTGTCCTGAGTGTGGGGAAGGGATCAGGTTCTACGATAATATCCCGCTGCTGAGCTATATCATCCTCTTGGGAAGATGCAGAGGCTGCAAAAAGCCTATCCCCATTAACTATCCCATCGTGGAATTGGTGATTGGGTTGTTGAGCGTGGCCCTGTTCGTCAGATACGGCCTGGGACCTCAATACTTTCTTTATCTGGCTTTTCTGGCATCCCTGGTCACCATAAGCTTTATCGATCTTGCGCATAAGATCATTCCTGACGTCATTTCATTGCCCGGCATTCTCGTGGGTTTGATTTTCGCCCTTTTCCGCTTGAACACCGTCTCCTGGCTGGAATCGGTGATTGGAATCCTGGGCGGAGGAGGCTTTCTATTTATTGTTGCCGTGGCCTTCGAGCGAATTACGGGAAAGGAAGGCATGGGGGGCGGTGACGTCAAACTGCTCGCCATGATAGGCGCTTGGATGGGGTGGAAGGCCTTGCCTTTTATTGTACTGATTTCATCTCTGGCGGGCATCATCATTGGAGGCGGATCCTTGCTCCTGGCGCGTCGGGGCATAAGGACCAGAATTCCCTTCGGTCCCTTTCTGTCGATGGGCGCTCTGATTTATTTCTTTTTTGGTCCGGCAATCGTCTATCGATACTATCAATTCATGTGGTAGCGACATCCCATGGTTAGACACATCCTGCACAGTCTGAGAACGAAGATATTGGCGCAGCTCATATTCCTGATTGTCGCCGCCATGCTTCTTGTCAATGTGGTGATGATGAAATTGGCCGAACGGGATCTTGTTCAGACCAGAGTCGATTCGGCTCATCTTATGATCCAGGCTTTGGAACAACAAATTGGATACATGATAGCTGAGAAAAGAGAAGCGTTGAAGGATATTGGCGCGGATTTGAAGTTCAAGAGAAACATCGCGCAGTTGATGTCGGGGAGCGATTTTACGGAGATCCTCATCATAGATGACCGGGGCGAACTCGTCCTGATCTCCGGGTCCAGGGAGGCGGGGACGAAGGAGGACATGCTTAAGGCCCAGGAGGCGGTAAAAACGAAGGGGTGGATAACGACGCTGGCCGGATCAACCTGGGGTCTTATATGGCTTGCGCCAAAGGAGATCATGGTTTCCGCACCCCTCATTCACAATGAAAGAGTCTTAGGCGGCATCACCGCAGCAGCCACCCTTGTCCCGATATACAGTGCATTGCGTGCTTCCCAAAAAGTGATTCTTTTTTATGTGCTTTTGAACACCCTGATTCTGGCCGTGGTGGGTATCTACCTGCTCTCAAGGATTGTGCTTCGACCCCTTCGCAAACTCCTGAAGATGTCCGATGAGTATAAGGAAGGGGATCAGCTCCTTTCCATAGCAGATGAGTCGAGGGATGAAATCGGACAACTGTCTCGATCTTTGAATTACATGCTGATGCGGCTCGATGAGAACAAAAAGGAATTAAATGAGCATATCCGATCATTGAAGAGGAGCAATGAGGAGCTGCAACAGGCACAACATGAAATTATTCGGTCGGAAAAACTGGCGTCCGTGGGTCGATTGGCAGCAGGCATCGCCCATGAGATCGGGAATCCCATTGGGATTATTCTGGGCTATTTGGAGATGCTGAACAAAGGCGAAACGCCTGAGCCCGAGAGAAAGGATTTCCTGAGCCGGATAGAAATCGAAATCACGAGAATAAATCAAATCATCAGACAACTCCTGGATTATTCAAGACCCTCCAGCGGCACACCCCAGGAGGCGAGCATCCATGATGCAATCCATGACACCGTTAACATGTTGACTCCCCAACCCATCTTGGAGGACGTTCGGATCAACATGGAATTAGAAGCCGAAAGGGAAAAGGTTTTTGCTGATCCAAATCTGTTGCAGCAGGTTTTTTTGAATATTATTATGAATGCCGCTGATGCCTTTACCACGCCTGAAACGGCCCGAACAAATGAAAAAGAGAATCTTCTGAATATATCGAGCAGGAACCAGGGTGATTCCATTGAGGTGAGATTCACAGACAACGGCCCCGGCCTGGACGAGGAAAGCGTTTCCCATATTTTTGATCCCTTCTATACAACAAAGGAGCCCGGCAAAGGCACAGGACTGGGGCTTTCCGTGTGTTATCGAATTCTGGAGGAGATGGGTGGAACCATAGGGGTTGAGAGTGTCGAAGGCAAAGGGACAACCCTGTGGGTAGTCTTTCCTCTACAATTGGTGAAGTAAAAGCAATAGATAAAACAATAAGCAGCCCAAGGCTATTAGAATATCGAATATTGAACAAGGAATAATGAATTTTGAAGGAAAGCAAGATTTTTGACCTTGTTGACAAATTGACAGACTGTGCCCTTCGAATGATCCCTATCACTGAGGCCTTTAGACAAGTTCGCCGTTCAGCGTTCCCTGTTCGGCCTAGCTTTAGACCTATTAACCTGAGATTTTGAATCTCTGTATCCTTAACCTGTGAACCTCTGAACCCGTGAATCCTGAACCTAGAGGCATAGAACTTCTTAATTCGAAATTTCTTGTTCGTTAATCGATATTCATCTTCTATTTAATAGAG
The DNA here is from genome assembly GCA_964459445.1 of uncultured Desulfobacteraceae bacterium. Taxonomy (GTDB): domain Bacteria; phylum Desulfobacterota; class DSM-4660; order Desulfatiglandales; family HGW-15; genus CAYWMP01. The sequence goes on along the minus strand of CAYWMP010000106.1, from coordinate 9,930 downwards.
GTAATCGTTTATGTTGGTGTTTATGCCCCAGTGAAAATAGTTGAGGATAGCGGCCATGGCAAGTAAGCGCGTTCTGATCATTGACGATGAAAAAAATATGCGGCACATGCTTGAGGTGATGCTCAATAAAAGCGGCTATGACGCCCAAACGGCTTCGGATGGTGAAGAGGGTCTGAAGGTGATGGAAGAGAGCAACTACGACTTCATCCTTTGTGATTTAAAGATGCCGAAAATGGACGGTATGGTCTTCTTGAAAGAATCCCAAGAAAGATATCCCGACAAGACCTATATCATGATGTCGGCCTATGGGACCGTGGATACCGCCCTAGAGGCCATGAAAAACGGGGCCTACGATTATATTTCAAAACCCTTTAAGACAGACGAAGTCCTGTTGACTCTCAAGAAGGCAGAAGAACGGGAAGGTCTGAGGCAGGAAAACCTGAATCTGAAAACGAAAATAAGGGAAATTGAGAGGAAGTATTCCTTTCAAAATATTGTTGCCCGAAGTGAGGCCATGGCCAAAGTGTTTGACCTGGTGAAAACAGTGGCTGACCATAAGACGACCGTGCTCATCACAGGAGAGAGCGGGACCGGCAAGGAGTTGATAGCAAAGGCTATTCATGATGAGGGCGCCAGGAGAAAAGGCCCCATGGTGGCCGTTAACTGCGGGAGTATCCCGGAGAAGCTCCTGGAAAGTGAGCTCTTCGGATATAAAAAGGGCGCCTTTACCGATGCGAAGGAAGACAAACGAGGCCTCTTTCAGGAGGCGGACGGGGGAACCATCTTCCTGGATGAGATTGGGGAGCTTCCTCTATTTTTGCAGGTAAAGCTCTTGCGTGTCCTCCAGGAAGAGGAGGTCACACCGGTGGGGGCGACGAAGCCACAAAAGATAGACGCAAGGGTTATTGCTGCAACCTCAAAGAACCTCAAAAAGGAAGCCGAGGAGGGAGGTTTCAGAGAAGATCTTTTTTATCGCATCAATGTCATGACCATTGATTTACCCCCTCTGCGGGGTAGACGAGGCGATATCCCAATTCTTATCGGGTATTTTATCGATCGATTCAACAGAAAGTTGGACAAAAAAATAGAGGGTCTGAGCTCTGAGGCCATGCCCCTTCTTATGGGATACTCGTGGCCCGGAAATATCAGGGAACTTGAGAATGTCCTGGAAAGATCGATACTGCTGGCCAAGGGAAGGTGGATTACGCCCTCGGAACTCCCCCAGTCCATTACTTCTCTGGAAGCCCTATCATTTTCAGGAGACCCGGAACACACCCTGTCCCTCAAAAAGGCCTCAAAGCTTCTTGAGCGAAACCTTATCGAAAAGGCCCTGAAGCTCACGTCAGGCAACCGAACAAAGGCCGCAAAAATCCTTGAAGTGAGCCGTCCCATGCTTATTTCCAAGATCAAGGAATACGGTTTTGAAGATGTGAAATGAGAAGCTCGGATCCGAACGGTAGGTCGAACTTTGAGTCATTCGTATTTGTTATTTGAGATTTATTTGTGATTTGGTGCTTGGTATTTGGATTATAAAATCCCGTGAGCGGTAACGAAGGAGAATTTTGTATGGGTGAGATCAAGAGTACCCTAGATATCATCATGGAGAAAACAAAGGGCCTAACCATGACGGAGGAAGAAAGGTCGGCCTATCAAAAGGAAGAAGTATCCGGCAAAGTCAGGGGATTTCTCCAGAAATATCTGGATGGTCTCATTGGGCTGGAAAAATTGGAATCACAGATCCTCGCTCTGGGAAAGGACAAAGAGAGCCTTGCCAAAGAAACCCTTACTCAAGCATGTCTTGAACTCGTGGATTTCGAAGAGGACAATTCGCAGCTTCTTAGTGCGCTGGAAAAGATCGGAGGGATAGACACGGCGCCTGTCAAAGGAATCATCGATGAATTCGTGGAACAATTGAAACAGGTAAGGGATGACAAAGGAGGGGGTCTTTCCGAACACTTGAAAAAGAAAAGTATATCAGGTTCCGCGGTCATTCCAAATATTAAGGCAGACAGGAAATGGGTCGAGCAGGTTTCCAGGTTGCGCGACGCGTTCCGCGATAAGCTTTTAAAACTTGAGCTCAGACGACAATAACTATTTTTGGTTCATCTCCATTTTAGTTGGTAAGTTGGATTTGAATCGACAGCGTATGTGCTAAATACGCCGAATGTTATATTAACCGCCCGCAACTCTTCGCTTACGCTTAGGGTTGCTCGACGGACGCGGACCTTTCGCCTCCGCGACTTGCGGAGGCGAAAAACGCCAATCGATTCACGATAATTTTATACTTGTGCCTTTATGGCATATGGCACTTTTGCCTGGGCAGGTCGCCCAGGCAAAAAGTCTTTATTGTCTGCGTTTGTCTGCGGTTAACATACTAACATGCCTATCTTGAATAATAGTGCATTTTAGAAAGGAAATACCATGAAGAAGAAACTCATGATCCATGACTTCATGAGGATGAAGCAAGAAGGGCAGAAGATCACGTGGATCACGTCCTATGATTTCCCAACGGCCCAGTTTGCTGAGGCAGCGGATATGGACATGATCCTGGTCGGCGACTCCCTGGGGATGTGTGTTTATGGGTATGACAGCACCATACCGGTGACCATGGATCAGTGCATCGTTCATTGTGAGGCGGTGCGTCGCGGAGCTCCCAACACTTTTGTTGTAGGTGACATGCCCCTGGGCAGTTATCAGATCTCAGATGAAGACGCCGTAGCCAACGCCGTCCGGTTTTTAAAAGAGGCGGGGGTCGATGCGATCAAACTCGAAGGCGGGGTAAGGATCATTTCCCGAATCAAGGCGATTCTCGATGCGGGCATCGTGGTCATCGGTCACATTGGGCTCACCCCTCAGAGTTCGGGTCAGATCGGCGGTCACAAGGCCCAGGGCCGGACCGTTGAATCGGCCAGGCTCGTGATAGAAGATGCCTTGGCCATAGAAGATGCCGGCGCTCAAATGCTCCTCATCGAGGCCGTCCCCCCTGAGGTATCCGGATTTATCACCCGGAAGCTCAAAATTCCTGTCCTGTCCATCGGCGCAGGGATTGATTGCGACGGCCAGCTTTTGATTGTCTCAGACACGATCGGCCAGTTCACGGCCTTCACACCCAAATTTGTCAAGAAATATGCCAATGTCGCAGAAGACATTACCAGGGCTTTGAAGGATTATGTCCAGGATGTGAGAAGCGGCGCCTTTCCCACGGATTACCACTGCTACCATATGGTCAAAGGGGAGGAGGAGAAGCTCCAGGAGCTGATCAGGGAGTTTGATTAGCGGGCTGTTAATATAGAATGTCCAAATGTCATTGCGAGCGAAGGTAAGCATTCTCGAAAATCCCAAAACCCATTTCACCATTACGCTACTATTCCGTGGTCCAAGAGGAGGGAAAAAATGATCCCCAAAATCATGGATGAATATCTACGCGATCACCTTCCGGCAACGGTTTTTAAGAATAGACTCAGGAAAGATGGGGGCATGTGCTATCTGGAGTTCGCCCAAAGGGACGAACACCTTTTGGCCCATTTTCACATCACGGTCGATAAGCTCGGCCCCAAACTGGTTGCCTGCGTTTGGGATGAAACATCATCCTTTGAAATCGGCGGCTTCCTGGTTGTAGACAACCTTTCCATGGGGAGCCCCTCCTTGGGCGGCATCAGGATGCTTCCGGACATCACCCCTCTTGATATCCATAACCTGGCCCGCGGCATGACCCTTAAAAACGCGGCCGCAAACCTGCCCTATGGTGGAGGCAAAGCAGGCATTGTGGGAAGAGGGGACCTGGACCCTAAAGAACAAAGAGAAGTCGTGCGAGGATTCGCAAGGCTGATCCGACGATACAGAGAAATCTATTTGCCGGGTCCTGATGTGGGAACCAATGATTCTGATATGAAGACCATCGCCATTGAAAACGGCCTGGATTGCGTGGTTTCGAAACCAATGGAAATGGGGGGAAATCGTATCGATGAACTCGGCGCGGCGGCCGGAGGCGTCATTGTTGCTCTCCAGACGCTGTTGGATATCATGCCCAGGTTAAGGGTTCTTCCCCAATTCTCAGGCCTTGAGGTTCCCCCTGAAGAAGAACTGAGGATTCTTATCCAGGGCTTCGGCGCGGTCGGGGCCCATGCAGCCCGTATCCTCAAGGAGAAGTTGCCAACGGCAAAAACCACGGGGATTAGCGATCTGGAGGGTTATCTCTATGATGAGGCTGGTCTGCCCATTGGAGACCTGTTCGATATGTGGCAGGAACATCGTCTGGTTACCAACCGATATTTCACGGAACGAATAGCCACGGAAGGATATCCGAACTCTACAAAATTCTCTACTGAAGCAAATAACCTACTTCGGGAGTCGGCGTTCTGTCTTATACCTGCCGCAGCCGTGTTCAAATACCTGGGCGTCTTGCCTTCCGAAGGCGCCTCCATGAATGTAAAAAATATCGGAGACTGGTCTGTCATCATAGAAGGCGCCAACACCTATTCGTCGGACCCCAATGAGAAGGCGGCGCGTACGCGGATGGAACAGATCGTTTACCGGAAAAAGGGCGTCATAATCGCCAATGACTACCTGGTCAATTCGGGCGGCGTAATTTTCGCTTCCCAGGAGCGTTTGATAAAGACGCCTAAAGAGCTTCGGATTCCCCGCGACATGTTTGGCGATCAAAAGGCCGTGGAACGTTGGCTGAAAGATCTCGCCAAAGAGTTTGCAGAACTGTCCGAGAAGCGACTCGAGGCCGGAGAGACTTACAGAGAGAAAGTTATGCGCGGCAATATGATTGAACTGGTGGATCTCCTGGCATCAGATCTGGATCTTCTGCCCTGTGCAGCGGCAGAGCGCATTAGTGTTCAGCGTCTCAAGGCAAAGGAGAACGCCCGGACCGCTAAGGATATCATGTTGCCCATGCAGACCATCCGAATCGATGGCAGTGTGCCGGAGGCGGCCTCTCTCATCACATTGGAAAAGAGAAACATCATCTCCGTGGTTTCAAAAGATGACCTGTTGGTTGGGGTCGTTACGGCGTGGGATATTGCCAACGCCGTGGCAAAAGGGGTGTGTGAAGAGTTGGCGCTGGATAGCATTATGACCCATGAGGTGGCCTTTGCCTCTCCGGATGACAGCATGTTGGATATAGTGCGCAAGCTGGAGCAGTATGAAATCTCAGCCATGCCTGTTGTCGAAGACGGGCGGGTCTTGGGCATGATCAACTCCGATCTCCTGGCCCACCGTTACCTGTTGCAGTATCTGGAATCCCAAGAATCATAAAACACCTTTCATACAGCATCGCTTATCGCGGAAACTGATACCAAGCTAAAACGTACCGAATAAAACATCCTGGAATGACTCCAGCATCGCAATCCTGCAAAAATTCCTAATTCAATATACATTCAAAAAAAATATTGACTAAATTTTCATACTTCCTTACTCTTATATAAGGAAGTGACAGAAATGTAAGGAGGGGACATGGCATTAGCGACGATAACAAGCAAGGGGCAGTTAACCATTCCGAAAACCGTTCGGGATTCCTTAAGGTTGCACACGGGAGATAAGGTCGAATTAGTCGTCACCGAAAAAGGAGAAGCGCTTATAAAACCGATCACGAAGAAGGTGGATGATGTATTTGGCATGTTGCACAAGCCAGGTAGAAAACCTGTTTCTACTGAGAAAATGGATTCTGGGATAAGGCAAAAGATGAGGAAGAATTTCAGATGAAGGCCTTAGACACAAATGTGCTGATTCGCTTCCTTGTCAGGGATGACGAAAGGCAAGCCAAAGCCGTCTACAGGATATTCAAACAGGCGGAATCTGATAACGAATTTCTGTTCATTCCGCTGCTGGTTCTCCTGGAGACTGTTTGGGTGCTAGAATCCGTATTTAAGATCTCAAGAATGGATATACTTGATTCCGTTGATAAGCTCCTATTAATGCCTATTCTAGAATTCGAAGGGCAATCAATGATTATGACTTTTGTCTCCTCTGCGCGAGAAACGAAAATTGATCTTTCGGATCTTTTGATCGCGCATTCTGCTAAATTCTCAGGATGTGAACGTGTGCTTACCTTCGACAAACGGGCATCGAATTTCGATTTTTTTGAGCTGCTCAAATAGAAAGCTGCCGATTGCCTATTGTCGACTTAATTTTCAGTATTCAATAGTCAATCTTCAATATTCAATCCCCGCCATTGACATTTCTCCCATTTTGGCTCTAACCTACCGCATATTCCTTTTTGCAACCTCTTCCAAGGGGTTATTCCATGGAGAAGCCACTCAAATACTGCGAACCCTTCTCCTGAGCGGTTTCTGCCTTTTCCGCCAGGAGTCCATTCGGCATCGCGTCCCATAGAAAGCAAATAAAAATCATACCCCCCTCACAAGGAGCGGCCATGAAGAAAATTCTCCCCTGGGTCGTCAATCACCCGCTTGTTTCTTGCGTTTCGCTTGTCATCGCCATAGCGCTTCTCATGCCGAAGGTCCATACCATCGAGCTAAACTCGGACATGGAGCAGTTTCTTCCTGTGGGTGATCCGCAAACCGAGTATTACGAACATTTCTTCAAGGATACCTTTGGCAGCGATGTCCTCTCTGTCGTGGTTGTAAAGCCGAAAGCAGGGGATGTGTTTACCCAGGGCACACTGAGCCTGATAGAGGCCCTTACCGAAGGATTCGAGGGCATCGATGAGGTGGACCGCGTGCTCAGCCTCACCAGCGTTCATAGGATCAAGGGTGAGGGCGATTTGGTCAGTACCGACAAACTGATAAAGGATATTCCGGAAGATTCTGACGGCCTGCGACGTATTCGAGAGGAGGCTCTGAACAATGATCAGTTCCTAGGCTACATCGTTTCTTCCGATGCCAGGGCCGCGGCCATCAACATATATACCGAAAAACCTGAGGATGATAAGGCCTTTAAAAAGAGGTTTGTCGATCAGGTGACCAGCATTATCAACAAAAATAACCGGGAAGATATCGATGTTTATCATGTAGGCGCTCCCCGGGCGACCGGGACTTTTCTCAATAATATTGAAAAGGATCAGAAAACCGTCAATATGGCCGTTCTGGTGGTCATTGTCATTTTCCTCTTTTGGGCCTATCGCACCCCGATCGCCGTCGTGCTTCCCATAGTCACAACCGGTTTGAGCGTTGCTGCGACCTTCGGCTTCCTCTCACTCATGAACTATCCCATTACGCCCTATATCGCTTTGGTGCCGGGCCTCATACTGGTTGTCGGCAGCACTGAGGATATGCATATCCTGTCCCTTTACTTTCACCAGTTGCGCAATGGCCTGGACAAGCCGGAGGCCATCATGTTTTCGGTCAGGCAAAGCGCGCTGCCCATTACCTTGACCTCATTAACAACCATCATCGGATTCGGCACCCTGGCGCTGAACGAAACCACTATCATCAGGCAATTCGGGATCGGCATGGCCTTTGGGCTGTTCGCCAATTATGTCGCGACCATCATAACCGTCCCGTCCCTGCTGCGGCTGTTCAAGGTGCCCAAGTCTGTTGTAGCCACAAACAGGAACCATCCCCAGGAAATAAAAAGCTTGAACGCCTTTTGGATTGGATCGTCGAGGTCAATAAAAACCATGCAAGTCTCATTGCTTCGATTGCAGGCCTCTCAATCCTTTTTGCTCTGTTTGGGCTTTTTCGCGTATCGGTGGACAATAATTACATGAGCTTTTTCAAGCAAAGCTCGCCCCTTATAAAGGACCTTAAAAGGTTGAACAAAGACCTTTCTGGCATGAATGTCATCAATGTCATATTAAGCGTCGAGGAAGAGGGCGATATCCTGGAACCGGAAGTCTTGAAACAGATGGATGGGCTCCAGCAGTTCATGGGAAAATTGGGAACCTTCGACAAAACCGTGTCTCTGGCCGATTATATCAAGTTGATGAATAAGGAATTGAACGAAGGTCGAGAGGAGATGCGCCGTATCCCGGATTCGCGGCAGGCCGTGGCCCAATACATGATGCTGATGGACTTTGAAACGGTGGCGGAGTATGTGGATTCAGCCAGAAGAAACGCGCGTATTTTGGTGCTCCATAAGATATCCGGTTCACGCAAGCTTGCGCGGGAAATGAAAAAGGTGCAACAGTATGTCGATGAAAATATCAGGGGATATGGCAGGGATGGCGAGATAAGGGATATTTCCATTACATTTACGGGTCTGGATTACTTGATGAAAAATTCGACGGATGCCATCGTAAGAGGGCAGGTGAAGAGCCTCGGACTTGCCCTGGTGGTCATTTTCATCCTCATGGCGATTGTATTCTTTTCCCTTAAGGGCGGCCTGATCGCCATTATTTCAAATGCCATTCCGATCCTGATCAATTTCGGCATGATGGGATGGTTAGGCATCGCACTTAATACCAGCACCTGTATGGTGGCTCTGGTCGCCTTGGGCATTGCCATCGACGACACCATCCATTTTATGGTGCGCTACCAGCGCGAACTGCGCAAAACCAATGACCAGAAGCAGGCCATGGCCAATGCGATCAAAACCGAGGGCGAACCGGTCATATTCACTTCGGTGGCCTTGGCCATGGGGTTTTTTACCATAATGCTGTCTACCTTTGTGCCCTCCGTCCAGTTCGGGTATCTATCGGGGCTGGTCATGATTTACGCACTCTTGACCGACTTATTCGTCAATCCGGTCATCCTGGTGTGGGTCCAGCTCATTACCCTCTGGGATTATGTGACTGTAAAATTCAAGAAAACCGTGCTGGAACAAAGCCAGATTTTCCAGAACCTGCGGCATTCCGAAGCCAAAAAAGTCGTGTTATTGGGTAGTATCCGCAAGGCCTCGGCTCAGGAACGGATCTTTGATCAGGGCGAAAAAGGAGAAGAGATGTTTTTGATCCTTTCCGGTCGGGTCAAAGTCCTTTTGACAACGGAACAGGGGCGGGAAAAAATACTCAATACACTCGAACAAGGCGATCTTTTCGGGGAGATGGCCCTGTTGGGCGAAGGTACGCGTTCGGCCTCGGTGATCGCGGAAACCGACACCGAACTCCTGCGCATCGATTACAATGCCATCGAAAGAGTTCAGCGCCGCAACCCCGGCATTGCCTCCAAGCTTTACATGAACATCGCAAGTGTTCTCAGTGAACGGATCCAGGTCCAAAACATCGCATGAATGGAGGCATGTCGCATCTGTTGAAGTAGGGCATTCTGCTTATAAAAATAACTTGATCGCTGATAAATGGTATGATATATAATACCAGATGAATGTTGTTATAGACACTAACGTTCTATTCTCAGCTTTAAGATCTCGCAATGGCGCGTCATATAAGTTGCTAACTCTGCTTCCTAGCGGCAGATTCTCTGTTGCAATATCGGTTCCTTTGATTATCGAGTACGAGGAAGTGCTGACGCGGGGGGAACTGCCCGCCTCTATCTCTGAGAAAGATATTGGCGACATATTAGACTTTTTCTGCCAAGTAGGTAATCCTCAAGACATATTTTTCCTATGGCGCCCTTTTTTGCCGGATCCTTCTGATGACCTCGTTCTTGAAGTGGCAGTAGCAGGGGGTTGTAATGCCATCATTACATATAATAAGCGCCATTTCAAAAACGTTGAAAAATTTGGTTTGAGGATTCTTGATCCAAGAGAATTCCTTTACGAGATAGGAGTGATATTATGAGTACCTTAAGTTTGCGCATACCCAATTCTCTTCACGAACAGATAAGGCAATTGGCCAAGCGAGAGGGCATTTCGATCAACCAATTTATCGCCTCCGCTGCAGCTGAAAAAATGTCTGCGCTGTTGACCGAAGAATACATTGAAGCAAGGGCCAAAAGGGCAAGTGTAAGGAAATTCCAAAAAGTGCTGGAAAAGGTCCCGAATGTAGAACCAGAAGATCACGATAGGTTGTAAATTCTAGCCAAAAATATTTGAAATTTGTTTCAACTTTGAATCAACGTTGATCAT
>CAYWMP010000105.1:0-20704 GCA_964459445.1 uncultured Desulfobacteraceae bacterium | reverse complement strand
GAATTGATAGCTTCCCTTTTCCTTTTCTATAACCGGCGAACGCCCCAGCCCAATAGACATATCGGATACTCACTTTTCAAAAATACCATCATTCGTGGCGTTCTGCGGACCGGCAAGTCAAAAGCCCTTTCAGGCAAGGGGCTTCGCAATTTCACCTTGCAGAAACACCCCTATATTCCCCTCATTCGGGTGGTATTAAAGAAATTTCGAGGGAAAAAATATTTTTTTTACGTGCAATTTTTGATGTGAACATCTTTTACAATTTTTTTTAAAAAGATTCTTCTATGAAAACCCTTGATATGAAAGGGTTTCGAACTCATGCAAAAATCTTACCTGAATTTGCGCCTTATCCTTTTCAGTAAGCCTTGTCGAAAAAATCAAATGAAAGAAATTGAAAACAGACGAAATAGGACAAAAATCCAAGGATTTGAGAGATCACCTTGTGTGGAAATAATTACTCACTATTACAAAAACTACATGGAAGCCTTTGAATTCAAAGGCAAATCATCCGCCATCCATTGTTGGTTTCCTGTCTTGGCTCTATCTCCTTTTCAATTAAACATTTAACTGATTTCAGCAGCTTATCCTATGTCAGTAATGCGGCTGAGGCTAAATCGTTGTTGGGTATCATCAGCTTTGACAGCAATTCTATAATAGGGTTATTTCCCTCTATGAACATGGACAAACTTCACCGCGCGATTTCTCGACCTTAGGAGCTACAATGGCAACGATTTGGGATGAAGCGAAGAGCTGCATGAAAGGGCAGCTTCCCGACACGAGTTTCTCCATGTGGATAAGCCCTATCACCCTGGTAGAGAACAAGAAGGATACAATAGTTCTCGGGTGCCCTAACAAATTCTCGCTCAAGTGGGTCAAGGAAAACTACAGCGAGATGATCAAGGAGAGCCTGAAAAAAATTACTCAGGAAGACTACGATCTAAGCCTGAAAGTCAAGCTCCCCAGAAAAAAGGAAGCGATCCCGGAAATACTTTCGAACCAAAGGCAACTCCCCCTGCCCAGCATCAGAAGAGACAGCAACTCGGGAAGAATATGGCTCAATCCCGAATTCACATTCGATCGATTTGTGGTGGGGAACTGCAACGAGTTTGCCTACTCCGCCTCAAAAACCCTCGCATCGCATACCAATTGGACCTACCCCCATCTTTACATGCTATCCAACACCGGCTTGGGCAAAAGCCACCTATCCCATGCTATTGGAAATGCCATCCTTGATCAGGACCAGGGCGTTAGAGTGTGTTACGTGACAGCCGAAGAATTTATGAACCAGATGGTCTTTGCCATCAAAAACAATCAAATTCAAGATTTCAAAAACAAGTACCGCCGCTGTTGTGATGTCCTTCTACTGGAAGATGTGCATTTTCTAAGCGGTAAGGAGAAAACGCAGGTTGAACTCGGGCATACTCTGGATGCCCTGGCAAACGATCAAAGGCGGATCATCTTTACCAGTTCCCTTTTACCAAAGGATATCCCCAACCTCTCTCGTGAACTCGCCTCCCGTTTGACGGCAGGTATTATCACGACCCTTGATAGACCTGATCTTGAGACACGTATTCAGATTATCAAGAAAAAATCCGATGAAAAGCGGCTACCTCTCTCGGAAGAAGTCATTCAAAGCCTAGCCAAGCACCTGACAAGGGATATTCGCCAAATTGAAAGTGCACTAAGCGGGCTTAGAGCAAAAGCCGACCTGTTGAAGGCCCGCATAGACGTTGATTTGGCCCGAGAAGAAATTAAGAGCCACGTATCCGATCAAGGGACGATTAGCCTGAACAGTATTGAAAAACTGATCTGTAAATACTTCAAAGTGAATCCCCTTCTACTCCGATCAAAATCGAGAAAGAAAGTTCACGCCTATCCACGAAGTATCTATGTTTACCTCTGCCGCAACCTTACCGAAGCCACAGTGGAAGATATTGGGCGATCCATCAACCGGAAACATTCCACCGTGCTCTATTCCGCTGAAGTAATTGAGCGTAAAATGAGAATCGACGGTAAGGTAAGAAATCAGGTAAACTTTCTTAAGGAAAAGCTGGAACAAAAAACAAAATGATCGAGCGCGAGCCATTTCCTTGGAAGAAGGCAGGTCTCTGGCTCTTACTCATATCTTCCGCCCTGGTTACTGTCTACATCCTCTTCATAGGCATCGTTTCAATTTGGACGGGCTTGAGTCATCTCGACCGGGACGGCTTCTGGATGCCCTTCCTGACCGGTGCGATTGCGATCATCCTTGTGCTATGGTTCTTTTTTCGGCTTCTTCGTTACATTATGTCGAGGATGAAGGGAAGGGATATAGCGGAGTTGTAATACCCAATCCAAAAAACCTTTTGTATTATTCTTCTCTTTTGAAAAGAACCCTATCTCAACGAATTTCAGATTTCACGATCCATTCTCTTCATAGAATGAAACCAGAAACTGTTGCTCTTTTGGGGACAGGTTGAACCTCATACCCGCTTCCTCAATCAGTGCTAAATTTGTCTTGCTCGAATTCTCTTGCCTCTCGGCAGAAATCCATTTTATCGCTTTTCTGACGCTTTCGCCCTTTGGCTGAATTGTGGACATCGCACGCTCCTTATCCGATACCTTTATTTGCAATGAAACTTTAAATAGAAGTTAAGGTCTATTATCATACTAGAGAGGACCGTTCCATCTACAATTTGAGTTTGCTGTGCAACAAAACGGGGCGTATATTCAGGTTAACGCCTTGCCCCTTAGAATAAACCGATCCATCCATGCAATTTTAGTAAGTATGAAAAAGATCATCATCAAAATCGGTATCCTTGCGGTCATGCTCCTTGGGCTTCCTTTGTTTGGGCTCCTATTTACGGATAGGCCTATTACACCCTATTTGGAATTCCCGCCCAAGACCAAGTATGTTGATCATGAGCCCTTCTCACGGTTCGCCTTTGTTTTGTTTGGTCTCTTCATTGTTGCGGTGGCTACGCCCTTTCTCCTTCAATTTATCCGGCGGAAAAACCATGATACCAAGAAAAAATCCGCACCCTCCTTCCCCTTTCCCTGGTGGGGTTGGGCGGGTATCGCTTTGGGCATCATCGCATGGATCCTGGCCTGGAGTCGATTTCCTTGGATGGGAGAACTTCAAGGCCACACTTTCACCCCCCTTTGGTTTGCCTATATCATCACCATAAACGCCTTCACCTTTCGCAGGACCGGGGGCTGCCTCCTCAAGAACCGCACGGCCTTTTACATCTCACTCTTTCCCATAAGCGCAGCCTTTTGGTGGTTCTTTGAGTACCTTAATCGATTCGTACAGAATTGGTACTACGTGGGATCCCATTTTGGACCCTGGGAATACTTTTGGTATGCAACCCTTCCCTTCTCGACCGTACTACCCGCTGTCCTGGGTACGCGCGAATGGATCCTCAGTTATAGCTGGCCCCACAAAAAATTCCGATACCTTTGGCCCATTCCTCTGCCCCACGAACAGCTTCTGGCCTGGATCGTGCTCCTTGGTGCCGGATTGGGCCTTGCCTGTATCGGTGTCCGGCCGAACTATCTCTTCCCCCTTCTCTGGATATCCCCTTTACTCATCATTGTATCCCTTCAAGCGATTTTCGGAGAACCTCACGTCTTCTCGGATATCATCCATGGTGATTGGCACACGGTCATCTCATCGGCCGTTGCGGCCCTCATGTGCGGATTTTTTTGGGAAATGTGGAACTACTATAGTTTTGCAAAATGGGAATACAATATCCCCCTTGTGAATCGCTTCCAGGTGTTTGAAATGCCGATTCTTGGATATGCCGGGTATTTTCCCTTTGGGTTGGAATGTGTGGCGGTGGCGCATTTGTTTGGACCGAAATCGACCTCGGATGGCACCTCGGAATGACGTCCTGAAAGAAAAGTTCCTTGCATACGACAGAAACCAACTAGCTGCTTTCGCCGACTATTTCTTCAGATCTTGACATACCGGAGAGTTCATGTTTAACCAAATATCAAATGCCGACCTGGATGACCGAAAAACAGGATTGAATGCAGCCGGCGGAATTATAAGCGTCACATACTTCTTTGACAAGCTGGGGCGATAGGTTAAAATGATAAATTAGACTTTAATCAATACCCTCTTCCCTTCAGGAGCCTGTTTTGGGTGTTCCTCTCATTCAACAATATCGCGTGGCACGTTACCTCCTCAGTCAAAGATCATGGGGCAACAGACGCTACCCCCTTGTCCTGATGCTGGAACCCCTGTTTCATTGTAATCTTGCCTGTGTCGGTTGCGGCAAGATCGACCATCCTGAAAATATCCTCAAAAAACGGCTCAGTGTTCAGGAATGCGTAGCCGCTGTTAAAGAATGCGGCGCGCCCATGGTTTCCATTGCCGGTGGAGAGCCCCTGCTCCACAAGGACATGCCGGAAATCGTCAACGAAATTATTCATATGAAGAGATTCGTCTATCTCTGCACCAACGCGCTCCTTCTCAAGAAAAGTCTAGGGCATTACGTCCCTTCTTCCTATCTCAATTTTTCGGTCCACCTCGACGGGAGCAGGGAAATACATGACACCGCAACAGGGCGGCCTGGGCTTTTTAATCATGCCGTTGAGGCCATCACAAGTGCCCTCGATAAAGGGTTCCGCGTCACCATCAATTGCACCCTGTTCAATGGCGTCACCCCCCATGATGCGGCCCGCTTTTTCGATTTTGTCTCAGATCTTGGCGTTGAGGGCATCACCGTGGCACCCGGATATCATTACGAGTATGCATCCGATCAAGGATCATTTCTCAATCAAAAAAAGAGCACGCAATTATTCCGTCAGATTTTTGAACTTGGCAGAACACGTAAATGGAAGTTCAATCACACCCATCTCTATCTCGACTTCCTCGCGGGAAATCAGTCATACCAATGCACCCCCTGGGGAAATCCGACACGAAACGTTTTCGGATGGCAGAAACCATGCTATCTTCTTACGGACCAAGGCCATGCCTCAAGTTACAAGGTGCTTATGGAAGAGACCGAGTGGGATAAATACGGCAGAGGCCGCCATCCAAAATGCAACCAGTGCATGCTCCACAGCGGGTTTGAACCGACGGCCGTGAAAGATACCTTTACCCATCCCCTAAAGGCGCTCAAGGCCTATGTGTGCGGCCCCAGAACGGACGGTTCCCCGCCTTTGGACTCAGAAAAAGGAAAATGTCATTCATGAAGGAGTCCCGTTCGACAGTTCAAAAGGGTGATTTCGAACAAAAAATGCTCCAGGGCGTCTCACGCTCGTTTGCCTTGACGATCCCACAGCTCCCTTCCGACCTTCGCACAGCCGTGACGAACGGCTACCTGTTATGCCGAATAGCCGATACGATTGAGGACGAAACAGGTCTAACCATTGATCAAAAGCGTTCTTTTTTTCAGCAATTCATTGATGTGGTCATGGGCCATTCTCCGGCCGATCGGTTTGCCGAGGGGCTCTACCCTTTGCTCTCAGACAGGACCCTTTTGACTGAAAAGGAGCTCATTAAAAATACGGCCCTTGTTATCGAGAGGACCTTCAGCCTAAAGGACGCCCAGCAGGCGGCACTGAAACGGTGTGCCGAAATCATGGCGACCGGCATGCTAAGGTTTCAAGAAATCAAAAGCCCCAACGGCTTAAAGAGCCTTCAGGAAATGGACAGCTATTGTTATTATGTGGCCGGCGTTGTTGGGGAAATGCTTACGGATCTGTTTTGTGAGTATTCCAAGGAGATTTCCAAGAATCGAGAGATGCTTTTTAAATTAGCCTCCTCCTTTGGGCAAGGGCTCCAAATGACGAACATCCTGAAAGACCTATGGGATGACAGGCAGTACGGGGCATGCTGGCTCCCGCAGGATGTTTTTGAGGAGGTCGGTTTTGACCTCAAAAATCTCTCCATCGTCAAATACGTACAGTCCTTTGGCGAAGGCTTAGGCCAACTTATCGGCATGGCTCAGGAACATCTGCGAAACGCCCTGACCTATTCCCTAATCATCCCTCCCCATGAAGCAGGCATCCGGAAATTCTGCCTTTGGGCCATCGGCATGGCGGTTTTCACCCTCCGTAACATTAATAGGAGAAAGCATTTCCGAAGCGGCCGAGAAGTCAAAATCTCAAGACGACGGGTAAAGGCCATCATCCTTTCGACCAACGCGACCCTCCGTAACGACTACCTCCTCACCAAACTATTTGATTTCACAACCAAGGGTCTTTCCGCAAATAACCTCGGCTTTTCCGCCAAATAGAGACCTCGGAGACCGCACCGGGACCTCGACCAATGGAAAAAGCATGACAAAAACCCTGATCACAGGAGCAACCGGATTTGTCGGTTCCGCCGTGGTGCGTGAGCTTCTGCGAAAAGGACATCAAGTGCGAGCTATGGTTCGCCCGGACAGCGATCGCCGTAACCTTGCCGGTCTGCCGCCGGTCGAAGTGGTTGCGGGAGATCTCAAGAACAGGAATTCCTTGGCCATTGCCCTGAAGGGCTGTGAGGCCCTCTTTCACGTGGCCGCCGATTATCGACTTTGGGTTCCAAGACCAAAGGAGATGTATCTAACCAATGTCCTGGGCACGCGAAACATTATGGAGGCCGCGGTCAACACTGGGGTTACGCGTATCGTCTATACGAGTAGCGTGGCAACCCTTGGCCTCAAAGAGGACGGGAGCCCGGCCGATGAAAACGTCCCCGTAGCCTTCAAGGACATGATCGGTCATTACAAACGCTCCAGGTTCCTGGCCGAGGCCGAGGTTTTTTCTATGATCAAGGAACGGGGCCTTCCAGCGGTCATTGTAAATCCTTCAACTCCCATAGGTCCTCGAGACATCAAGTCGACCCCAACAGGTCAAATGATACTCCAGGCGGCATCGGGGAAAATGCCCGCCTATGTGGACACCGGCCTCAACCTCGTCCATGTTGACGATGTGGCCCGGGGTCACCTTCTGGCCTATGAAGCCGGCCGGGTGGGTGAACGCTATATCCTTGGGGCCCAAAACATGACCCTCAAAAAGATCCTCTTTGAATTATCCGCCGTCACCGGATACCCCAAACCAAAGGTTCGCCTTCCCCACAACCTGGTGTTGCCGGTCGCCTATATTGTCGAAACATTGGCCAGGCTCACCGGCCATGAAAACCCCATGCTGACCGTTGATGGGATCCGACTGGCCAAAAAGCAGATGTTTTTTTCGCAGCAGAAGGCAAAGCGTGAATTGGGATTCAGGCCACGCCCCGTCAAAGAGGCCCTTGAGGATGCTGTTGCGTGGTACCGGCAGCACGGATATCTCCGTTAATATGTGCATAGAATGAAGATTAGCGCCTACTTCCTCCTATTAGCAGGGCTCGCCCTGTTCACCCTCCTGATTGCCTATCATGGTCTTAGGGATGTGGCCACAGCCCTGGCCGTTTCCGGCTGGGGTCTTTTATGGGTCACCCTGTTCCACATCCTCCCCCTGATCATCGATGCCGGCGCATGGCGAATTCTCTTCCCGAAAGGCCACAGGCCTTCCTTTATCGTGACCCTGTGGGCGCGATGGATCGGTGAATCCATTAATGGACTGCTCCCTGTTGCGCAAATGGGAGGTGATTTCGCCAAGGCTAGGCTGATTATGCATCGGGGTTTTCCCGGAACGCTCTCAGGGGCAAGCGTTGTCGTTGAACTCACACTCAGTGTGGTTACCCAGATCCTATTTACGCTGATGGGTGTGGCCCTATTGTTCCATGTTGGGGGACGTGAGCTATTGTGGCCTGTCCTTGTTGGCTTAGGTGTCATGGTCCTTCTTGTTGCCGGATTTTGCCTTGCCCAAGAATTGGGGATGTTCGGGGGATTTGTTAGAATTCTTCTTCGCCTCCCAGGAAATAGGGACTTGGAGTCCTTGACCGGGGACGCAGATGCCCTCGATGCCCGAATCCGAAATATTTACAGGGAACGGCAAAGTCTCTTCTATGCCGGCCTTTGGCGCCTCGGCGGATGGATTGTCGGTACGGGAGAGGTCTGGCTGGCCCTTCATTTTCTTGGCTCTCCCGTCAGCCTGATCCAAGCCTTTCTCCTCGAAAGTCTTGGCCAGGCCGTAAGGGCCGCGGCATTCCTTATACCCGGAGGACTTGGTGTTCAGGAGGGAGGTTATTTGGTGTTTGGCGGCGTGCTCGGTCTCTCACCTGAAATCTCTCTTGCCCTTTCTTTGACAAAAAGGGTCCGTGAACTGCTGCTGGGTGTACCCGGACTCGTTGTCTGGCAGATTGCGGAAGGCCATGCCCTTTGGGAACGCATTTTGGAAAGGTTAGGAAAATCAACCTCTCGGGCAAGGGAATAGTGGGGAGTGTAAGAAATGAATTTAATGAACGACTATAGATGCAGGTGTTGACAATGAAGAGTACGGGGTTGAACTTCGCGCGCCTATTTATGGCCGGTATCCTGGCATTAGGTTTCAGCCTACCATCCCATTCCTCTGGGACTGATGCACCGGCTCAGGTTGTTGATAAACTCCACAGCGAGCTCTTGTATATCATGAAGGAGGCCAAAACCCTGGGCTATGAAGGGCGCTTCAAACGCCTCGACCCCATCATCATGGAGACATTCGATTTGCCTTTTATTGCAAAGATCGCCGTTGGCAGGTACTGGCGTACCTTCGACGATAATCAGAAAAGGCGCTTTGTGGAGATCTTCAGCAACTTGAGTGTAGCCACCTATGCGAACCGTTTTGATGGATTCTCCGGCGAACGCTTTACCGTGACTTCAAAAGAAAGTCTCCCCCGGGGTCGCATCATGGTGAGGACACAGCTTATAAAACCCGACGGTGAAAGAATAGATCTAGACTATATTCTTAACAAAAATAAAGGAGCGTGGCGGATCATCAATGTCATAGCAGAAGGCGTTAGTGATCTTTCTTTGAAAAGAGCCGATTATACGGCCTATATCAAAGGGAACGGGTATGACGCCTTCATGGACAAGTTGAACGAGAAAATTGCCACCTATTCAGAGTAAGGTGGCACTTGTCTGGATTGTTTTTCCAATGTGCAATTGGTAACATAAGATGTTTTGAATTTTGAAGAACAAAATCAAAAATTCAATGCAACGATCGCGAATGCTGATCCGACTGCTCCCTATGTACTGTGAACAGGTATAAAAAATGGAAGCCATAGAGTCTCAACCTGGATTAGATCCTTCAAAACCGACCCGGTATATTGCTACAAACCAAACATCAAATCCTGAGCTCGACAGGGCCATTGAAAAAGCCCGAAACGCCCTCCACCATTATCAGCATCAAGACGGCTATTGGTCTTTTGAGCTTGAAGCAGACGCCACCATTGCAGCCGAATACATCCTGATGATGCATTACATGGGCGATATTGACGAGACCATAGAATCTAAAATTGCCGTCTATCTCCGAAAACATCAATGTGAAGATGGCTGCTGGAACCTTTATTGTGGCGGCGACTTCGATCTGAGTTGCACGGTTAAGGCCTATTATGCCCTGAAGTTGGCTGGTGATGATCCGGAAGCCCCCCACATGGTCAAGGCCCGCAAAATGATCCTTGACCAAGGTGGCGCAGCTCACACCAATGTCTTCACCCGTTACACGCTCGTCCTGTTTGGAGAGATCCCTTGGCGCGGCGTCCCTTTTCTGCCCGTTGAAATCATGCTTATGCCACGGTGGTTCCCCTTCCATTTCAATAAGGTTTCCTATTGGTCCCGCACGGTAATGATCCCGCTGTCTATCCTTTACAGTCTTAAACCGAGGGCCAAGAATCCGAGGCGAATCGACGTCCAAGAACTTTTCACCACACCGCCTGAACAGGAAAAAGACTACTTTCCTTTCCGTTCCTTGATGAACCGTGCGTTTCTGGTGCTCGAAAGGAGCGGCCGACTTCTCGAGCCCTTCATTCCGAAATGGATGCGCAATCGAGCGCTTAAGAAGGCCGAGACATGGTTTATCGAACGCCTTAATGAGGAGCACGGTTTGGGCGGCATTTTCCCTGCCATGGTCAATGCCTTAGAAGCCCTGGAGGTCCTTGGATACTCTCCGGACCATCCTCACCGTATGAATGCCAAGAGGGCTCTTGAGAATCTCCTGGTCATCAACGAGCATTCCGCTTACCCACAGCCTTGTCTTTCCCCCATATGGGATACTGCCCTCGCAGCGTTGACTCTCCTCGAAGTCGGGGGAGGGAAAGTCGGGAGTGAAGTGATCAAAGCCTTGGATTGGCTCAAAGACCGCCAAGTACTTGATGAAAAGGGAGATTGGCAGAGGGATCGCCCCAATCTCAGGGGGGGCGGTTGGCCCTTTGAATTCAAAAATCCCCAATACCCTGATCTTGACGATACCGCTGTGGTTGCTTTGGCCATGTATCTTGCCGACGGTAACCGGTATGTTGAAACCATTGCCCGCGCTGTGGAATGGCTTTCGGGTATGCAGTCAAAGAACGGTGGCTTTGCAGCCTTTGACGTGGACAATACAAAATATTACCTGAATGAAATACCCTTCGCCGACCACGGCGCCCTCCTGGATCCACCAACAAGCGATGTCAGCGCGCGCTGTGTGACGCTTTTGGCATCCATGAACCATAACGGCCCCCAACCAATACTTGAAAAAAGCCTTGAATTCCTTCGCAGGGAACAGGAACCGGATGGTTCCTGGTTCGGGCGCTGGGGCACCAACTTCATCTACGGCACATGGTCGGCCTTGGTCGCACTCGGAGAAGCCGGACGGGAAGAAGACAAAGAACATGTGAAACGGGCCGTAAGGTGGCTAAAGCAGATGCAACATCCGGATGGAGGTTGGAGCGAAGGCAATTGTTCCTATTGCGATCTAGATGCCAGACGTGAATGGAAAAGTACCTCTTTCCAGACGGCCTGGGCCCTGCTTGGCCTCCTGGCTGCCGGAGAAGGCAACACGCCAGAAATCGAGCGCGGGGTGGCGTTTCTGCTACACACACAAAAGGACAGCGGTCTGTGGGAAGACGAGGCTTATACGGCACCCGGATTTCCGAGGGTCTTCTATCTAAAATACCATGGGTATGATAAATACTTTCCCCTATGGGCCCTGGCACGGTATCGCAACCTTCAGAGCAAATCATCGGCTTGACGACACCAGGCCTCATAGTCCCTACCGTGGTGGAGGCCCGGAGTCTTCTTGAAAATCCTCCGCGAACGTGTGAATATTTTAATCTGCCTCATGGTGTTATCGGAATAATCTCTGGTGTCGGCCCTATCCGCGCCTCTCGCGCTGCGGCAGCCTTGCTTGGAAAAGGAGCGACTGCCCTGATATCCTGGGGATGCGCTGGAGGCCTGGATCCGGCGTTATCTTCCGGCAGCCTTATCCTCCCGGAACGAATTATTTCATCCGATAATACAACTTTGCCTGTTGACCATGCCTGGCTCAAACGTCTGCTTTCTTATCTCCGCGGACATTTTGAGATTCACACGGGAGCATTATTTCATAGCCCCACAGTTCTGCGTAGCCCTGCTGAGAAATTAGAAATGTTTAAAAACCGGAAAGCCATTGCCGTGGACATGGAAAGCGGCGCCGTTGCCGAGATCGCCAAGCAATCGAATGTTCCCTTCTTGGTCATTCGCGCCATTGCCGATCCCGCAAAAATGACCATTCTGGGCAACATGGAATCTGCCCTAGACGAAAAAGGCCATCTTCGATTCTTCCATCTATTCTTGAAGATGATGCGACACCCATATGAATTGCCCGGACTCATCCGTCTCGGTCGAGGTTTTGGCAAAGCACAAACAACCCTATGCCGTTTAGTGCGTCATGCAGGGTATCATTTCCTTGCCCCTTGATCATCATCCCTAGTGCCCCTGCATAGACCAAGGACGTATGGGATGTTTTATTCCCTAATTAAACCTTTGAACCTTGCCCGCCGTACTTTTGGCTAGTTAACCCGCAAGAAGTGCGGCGAGTAAAAGCCCTGAACCTATCCTAATGTTGAAACACGGCGGAAAACGACTTGGAGATACATTGGCCTGGTGGGTCAGTGAAGTGCAACGCTTTGCTGCGTGGGTCGTTATGCTTTCCATTCTGATCAGCGGTTCCCTGCTTTACTTCACCACAAAAAACCTCGGCATCAGCACAGACACCGAGGACATGCTCTCTGAAACCCTCCACTTTCGAAGACTTAACATCGACCATAAAAAAGCCTTCCCCCAATACGACAATGTTTTGCTTATCGTAATCAATGGTGACACACCCGACCTGGCTCAAGATGCCGGCTCAAAACTGGCCGAGCGACTGAAGCGTGAACAACAAGTTTTCAAAAGCATCTATATGCCGGGGAGCGGTCGGTTTTTTGAACAAAACGGTCTTCTCTACCTTAACCTGAAAGAACTTGAGGATCTGGCTGACAATCTGGCAGCCGCTCAAACTTTTCTTGCGAAACTATCGCAGGATATGAGTCTAAAAGGTCTTCTCAGGATGCTGGACAATGGGATTGAGGCTGTCATGGAAGGTGAAGACATTGATTTGGCACAGGTCTTGGATCACGTAAGCAACGCCTTTGACGCGGCTTTCCATGAAAGCCCCTATCATATGTCCTGGATTGATTTGATGAAGGGTCAGGATGCAAACCCTGATGGGCGTCGACGCTTCATCATCGCACAGCCGCTTATCGACTATTCAAAACTCCTTCCGGGCGGTGCTGCCATGGATGCGGTCCGCCGTATTGCAAAAGAACTCCATCTCAACCCTGTGAACGGCATTCGAGTAAGATTGACAGGAAGTGTTGCCTTGGAATTTGAAGAGCTTCAAAGTGTCAGCCGTGGAGCAGGCATGGCCGGCATTCTTGCCCTGATTATGGTCGTCATCGTTCTCTTCCTGGGTCTGAGGTCCCCAAGGCTTGTGCTTGCCACCCTCACTACCCTCATTATGGGTCTTATATGGACAGCAGGGTTTGCCACCGGGGCGGTAGGGCATCTCAATATGATCTCCGTGGCATTCGCCGTTTTGTATATAGGCCTGGGCGTGGACTATGCTATCCACTTCTGCCTGCGCTTTAAGGAACTCCTTTTCCAGGGCCAACCGCAGACGCTGGCACTGCAACAAACGGCCAGAGACATAGGCAGTTCTTTGGTGCTGTGTGCCTTCACCACCGCCATCGGCTTTTATGCCTTTATTCCCACGGTATTTAAGGGCGTTGCCGAGCTGGGCCTCATTTCCGGAACAGGCATGTTCATCGGTTTGATCGCGAACCTGACCGTTCTCCCTGCCCTGCTTACACTGATGCCCATCCGGAGACCCCCAAATATGAACACGGAAAGATCCAAGGGGTCACAGTTGTCGCTTTTAACCATACCGCAACGTATTCCCAGGGTCATAAGGATCGGGTCCATAGTGATCGGGTTGGGGTCCCTTCTCCTGCTCCCGGGTGTCACCTTCGACCATAACACCCTTAATCTTAGAGATCCTGAAAGCGAATCTGTCGCCACATTCAAGGAACTCCTCGCCCAGGCCAAGTACTCTCCCTGGAGCCTGGTGGTCCTCACTGCCGACGCTCAGGCCGCAAAGGATCTCAAGGAACGTTTGTCCCGTCTGGAACCGGTTGATGAGGGTATCGCTTCGGCCGATTTTATCCCTTCAGAGCAGAAGGAAAAGCTTGCCCTGATTGAAGAAATCTCCCTGATTCTGGGACCGGACCTTGGGGGCTCAGAGGTCCTATCCTCCCCATCCATATCCGAACAATTTGCGGCCATCCAAAAACTCCGGTCGACTCTGGTAAAATATGACGACCGCCACAAGGCTTCCCCTTTAACAAACCATGTCCGTCGGCTGAGTAATGCACTCGATCGGTTTGAAACAGATATCAAAACCCGTGAGAAACCTCCCAAAGAAGCGATGATTCGCCGTCTTGAAGACGGTTTCCTATCCTCTCTTCCTGAAAGACTGCGCCTTCTGCAGGCCTCTTTATCAGCTGAAAAGATAACCAAAGACCTGCTGCCCGGGGAACTTGTCAATAGGTGGGTTGCAAGTGACGGTCGCCAGAGGGTCGAGATCTTTCCAAAAAGGAATCTGAACGAACCGGAGGCCCTGCGGCAATTTGTGGACTCGGTCCAAAGGATCACCCAGGATGCCATAGGTTTTCCGGTTATTCTCCTTGAAGCAGGCGATGCGGTCGTCGGTGCTTTCAGACAGGCCCTTATTTCCTCCCTAATCGCGATTGCCATCCTTCTCTTCATACTCATGGATCGAAAACTCGATGCCCTTCTTGTCCTGCTGCCGCTGCTTCTGGCCGGCGCCATGACCGGCGCTTCTTCGGTGTTGTTCAATATCCCCTTCAATTTTGCGAATGTCATTGCCCTGCCGCTCATCCTGGGGATCGGAGTCGATAGTGGTATTCATATGGCCCACCGAATCCGGACCGCTCCTCCTGATGAAGATTATATACTGCGGACCAGTACGGCCCGAGCCGTTCTCTTTAGTGCCCTGACCACCATTTGCGGTTTTGGAAATCTGGCCCTCTCCCCCCATCGGGGAACCGCGAGTATGGGATTGTTGCTGACCATTGGGATCGGCTTGACACTGATTTGCACATTAATCGTCCTCCCCGCCCTCATGACCAGGAGGAAAAATTATAATTCACCGAGGCAGTTTATTTGACAGGATAACAGGATCAGCAAGCCATTTGACTTACAAATCCGAGAATCGTCAAAAAGCAACGCTTGAAGCGTGGTTCCGATATTTCTTATCGGAACCAATGTGGAGAGCTTAAATGACAATAATAAGGTAACTTGTTAGTGTCATTTAAGCTCTTCACATAATGCTTCTAGACGATCTAATCGAATATCCGACCACCCATTATTAATCTTGAATCTGAGTGGGAAACAAATCATCCTGGTAATCATGTTTATCCTGTCTGATAAATTTCTAATTATTACGAGTGAAGATATTAATGAGCGATAATAAACAAATGATTGCATTCATCTATGCCGCCGGAAGATCCTTAAGACTCGGAAAGGCCTTTGCGGAAAAGCAGAAGATCCTTCTCGAATTCAGCGGCAAAAGTATTCTGGAATGGCATGCCAATAGACTGACACAGGTTGGGATCAAGAAGATGGTCGTCGTGACCGGCTATACCCGGGAAAAGGTCCGAGAGGCTTTCCCGAGTTTGAATGAACGCTATGGCATTTCCATCATTGAGGTTGTCAACAGGGATTACAAACAAGGTAGCGTGTTGAGCGTTCATGTTTCCCTCCCCGAAATACTGAAGGCTACAGGTTCGGTGTTAATCATGGACGGAGATGTCCTATATCCAACCGAAATTCTTCAAAAACTGATTATATCAAAACACCCCACGGCCCTGCTGATCGATCGACACTATACGACTCAGGATGATGACCCGGTTTTGGTGCCGGTACGTAATGGCCGCCCCTTTGAGTTTCTCAAGGGGTGGACGGGTGATGCGGATCTTGTGGGAGAGTCGATAGGCTTTTTCAAAATTGATAGCTGTGAAATTCCTTTGTTTGTCGAAGAAACCAGAAAACGAAGCGTCGGAGAACGGCGCAGGGAGTCCTATGACGAGATCATTCGTGCGCTGGTCCAGGAAGACCGCTTTGGCTATGAAGATGTCACGGGAGTCCCCTGGACGGAAATCGACTTTCCCGAGGATGTGACCTATGCGCGGAACAGCATTTTTCCGGCCATCCTTAGTTACGAAAAGAGTAAAGGTGCATTGAAGCAAGATCTTTGACAGGATTACCGGATAAACTTGATATTTATCCGCTATACGTCTGGCGGCTTTGTCCCCTTTATGTCTAGCAAATAAATCCGTCACATAGAGGGCAACTTCGCACTGAGAGCTAATGGGAAACCTGTAGATCTGATTCTTAGTTTTGAAAAAGAGGTCGGAATTAAGAGGAAGTTCAGGGATCTGAACCAAGTAATCAACAAGATGAAAAACCATCAAGTCAATCCTGTTATCCTGTCAGAGTTAAAGGGAATAAATTGAAACCATGAATACCAAGCCATGGGATGCCCGTGTTGCCAATTTTCTCGTCCGCCCACTGCGCAACACAGGGGTTACGCCGAATCACATCACCACGTTGCGGCTTTTGACGGGCCTTGCTGCCGCAGGCGCCTTTGCCGTCGGCCACAAGTCCTGGGTGAATTGGGGCGCTTTACTGTTTGTCGTGTCCAACGTGATCGACCATGCAGATGGGGAACTCGCAAGGCTTACGGGCAAGACAAGCAAATGGGGACATTACTATGACCTCTATAGCGATGCCTTGGTCCAGATCCTGCTTTTTGTGGGCATGGGTTATGGCTTGAGGGATTCCGGCTTAGGAACCTGGGGCCTCCCCATGGGGATTGTTGCTGGCCTCTCCATTGCCGTGATTTTCTTTCTGAGGATGATCATTGAGGACCGCAAGGGAAAGAGTGCAATCGAGCAACCTTATTTTGCGGGCT
Source organism: uncultured Desulfobacteraceae bacterium (assembly GCA_964459445.1). Classification (GTDB taxonomy): domain Bacteria; phylum Desulfobacterota; class DSM-4660; order Desulfatiglandales; family HGW-15; genus CAYWMP01. The sequence continues at coordinate 4,321 of CAYWMP010000105.1, read as the reverse complement.
TTGAAATGGAGGATGTGCTTTATCTTTTGGTCCCGGTGACCTGGTTCGGCTGGCTGCCCCATTTTCTTATGGCTGCCGCCGTGGGGTCTCCAATCTTCGCTTTATGGACCCTCTGGGACTTCCGCAAGACTTCATTTTCCTCGGTAACTGATGACGGACTATCTGGACGATAAAAGGCGGTCTTCCTTTTCATGTTCTTTTCTGAAGATACAACCAGGCCTGATGGAGGGCTATAATTGTAAGGGAATCCTTTAGCAGACCCTTAGAAATCATGTCCATAACCTCTTCCAAAGGATACCTCACCACCTCTATGATCTCATCTTTGTCGAGGTTCTGTTCTGAAGGGGTAAGACCCCTTGCTAAAAACAGATGGACCTTCTCGTCTGAATAGGCTGGAACCATATATACGTCGCTGAGTTCTATGAGGTCCACTGCTATATATCCCGTCTCTTCTTCAAGCTCTCTCATTGCACAGCTTCGGGGGCTCTCTTTGGGTTTCCTGGTCCCGGCGGGGATTTCGAGAACATAGGTCCCGACAGGATGCCTATATTGCTTGACCATGACCACGGTCCCATCTTCAGCCAGTGGCACCACCGCGGTTGATCCTGGATGGCGAATCATACCCATCTCTGTCCTTGAGGCATTCTGAAGTGTGATATCTTCCACTACAAAGGAAAACACCTTGCCTTCGTAGACTTCTTTAATACGGTGGATCAATGCCCCGTTGTCAGACGGTTTGTGATTACCCATACATGACTCTCCCATGCTTGGCTCATAAGCGCTAACTCATTTGTATCCATTCAAAGAGTAGTCGAAATAATATAAATTCCAAATAACAAATCTCAAAAAACAAACAAATAACAATGACCAAAATCTCAAATCACAAGCCAAAACAGTTTAGGCCATCCCAGAGTAGGCTCCACAAGCCGGAGGCCGACAGATGAAATAATAGTGAAGAGATTGCTGAAGCACCAAGAAAAAGCTAAATTCTTACGTTTTCATCCAATAATCTCTTCAAGGCTAAGCAATGGCTCCAGGCTGGTAATGATTGGCACCGATGTTTCTACCTCGGGCCAGGAACGGCGCACAGAGTGATGCTGAAGCCATATGGCGCTCAATCCCGCATCCATTGCCCCGCAGATATCTATTCTCCAATCATCCCCTACAAAAACCGCTTCATCGGGTAAGATGCCGAGCCTTTGGGTGCAGGTTTGAAAGGAGGCGGGATCTGGTTTGGGGGGGATATCCGATTCACCGGCCACAGTAATCATCCTGAAAAATTCTTCAATCTTGGGGAACAGTGCGATGCGATGGACCTCAGTGTGTCTTTGGCCCTGGGTGTTTGTAACAAGACCCAATCGATATTTTGCGGTAAGTCCCTCCAAGACCTTCAGGGTCTCCGGGAATGGCCGCGTTTCCTGTTTCACCCTTTCCCAGTAAGTCCTCTCCCACTCTTCAAGAAGACTAATATCAGGCGCTTGATCCAAATGGGCATAAACGCCCTGCCACATAGAGAGTCTCGAAAAATCAGAACGGTCATGAAATGCTTTCCTGGTCTTTCTATATCGTGATAGAAACCGATCCCGGTCTTTCTGGCCCTGGTCGCCAAAGAGGTCAACAAATATCTTCTCTTGGGCCTCCTTCTCGGCCCTGCGGAAACCCTCGGCTGAATCAACAAGAGTTTGATCAAAATCAAAAAGAATAGCCTTAATCATTCATATCCTTTGTATACCACATCATAATCCATGACCGTTTCAAACGCGATCCTTTGCAAAAATAGCGCTGTCTCCTTTTCAATGGAAACGAGCCTCTTTTCTCCAAAAGAAAGGCTTTCCGGCATCCCTTCCGGGCTTGCTTTAGTCAATAGGGTATAAAAAACACAGGCCGCGAGATAGGAGCCTGTAGGATTTGCGTGGCGGCCATCATCATGGTGGAGATGGATCGAAGAATTTTTCTTCATTACTTTTTCCCAGGCCTGCCCTACCGGCGCTAAGAGGGCGTCGAGTTCTTTTGATATGTTGATGTAGGCCTGCGTAACTTTTTTTTGCGTCTCCGGATGGCTCCAGTTGGCCCAAGTCATATAGAAGATCGTCTTGGCACCGGCCTTTCGAATCGCCCCATCCAGCAACTTGGCATGTTGTCGAAAGGATTCCGCTGCCTCAAGAGTTCCCCCACTTCTCTCCTGAAGAACCACATAGTCCCATGCCTTTTGCGATAGAAGATCCCTGGTCTTTTCATTTTTCCAGTGCCATTCAAGACTGACCCCTTTGCCGGTGCATTGTTCGACGATAAGAGAAGTCCCCCTTTGTGATGCCTCAGTGAGGCGCAACAACATCAGAGGCATATGATTGAAATAGGTATGGCTGTTTCCAATAAACAGGATTCGTTGTGTCTTCATGGCCACTTGAGCTTTATACAAAGCCCTCCATTTTTCAAAATTCTCCACTCATGAATTATGGATTTGTCATGTCTTTTTGGATAATGACTAGTGTCCATTCAAAAATGAGCCATTTTTTGCAAGGGCAAGGAAATCAGGGGGTTGGGCGGAGGCGCACATTTAGTACGTCGCACAACTAACCCCGTGGGTTGACGCCGAAGACTACGCTCATCTGGCGTAAACCCACGACGTAGCTCACCCGTTCAAGGGTAAACGCTATTAATATCAAGGAATATCCGAACAATCCTATAAATCCACTAATCAAAATAGGACGCCTATTCTGTGTCCACTCTTGAATTAGGATATTCTTGGTTTTTGTGAAAGCAATATAAATGGTGTAATACGCCATTCCGAAGAATAGATGGGCGTAGGCGAACAAAAGGGGATGAACCCGACCTACAGCTACCTTGTCCACCAGGTTGTAAGCCGCGACTGAAAATAATGTCAAAAAGGCGAATTGCGTTGATCTGTCCCTTGCCATTTTTTTAAAGGGCTGTAGGAATTCAGAAAGGGCAAGGCGCTTCATGTTCACCACATAAATGCCGACCGCAACGAACAGTACGCCGGTGATGCCCTGGGCGGACACCTGCTCATGGAGGACGAGAATCGCGAATAGCAGGACAATGGCCGGAGAGGAGCGCATAATAGGATAGACATGTGAGAGTTCGCCCTCTTTGTAAGAATGGGTCAGAAAAATCCAATAAAGAAAGTGAATGAAACCTGAGAGTGCACACCAGAGGTAAAACTCGAGGTTTAAGATGTGTCCTTTACTCAAAATGTAAAGGAAAGGAAGCAGGAAATAGAGCAATGCGAACAGGGAAGACCACCATAGGAAGACCTGCTTGTCGCCCGACTCTTTGGTAAAGAGGTTTCGGAGAGCATGGAGGAATGCAGATATAATCACAAATGAAAGGGCTAGGGTATTCATAACATGGATTATCTCAAGTGAGCCCTCTGCAAAACACTCCCTTTTGCCCAATCTTCCGTCTTCGCTAAAGCTACGACGGGACAAGCTGCTTCAGACTCGGATTCTAATCCTCAAAATACTTCAAGTATTCCTGTGGTTAAAATCCTCGTCGACCTTGACCTTGACCAAAATTGAGCATTTTGCAGAGATCTCCGAGCCTAACAGACCCAGCCCTTAACAGCAAAGTAGTATCATTTCGAGATGTCCTATTCCCTCCCCCATTTCGCTAGATAGTCTCCGAAGAGTTCCTCATCGGAAGGAAAGGATTCTTCAATTGGCACGGACAGCCAGGTGTAGTTGAGGAAGTTTCGATAATTGATATTCTCGCTGGTCATGTTGCCTGCCCAGGTTCCACACCCCAGGCTCTCTGTCCAAATATGGCCATTGTGCCAACTCCCTGTATTAACAAGACAATGGGGCATATTGCAGTTTACCCTGCCAACCTTGGCCCTGAGAGCCAATGCTTCCATACGGTCTTCCCTCTTTGAATGGAGGGAGGCCGAATGTCCAATTCCGGAGAAATCAAGGATTCTCTCCAATCGTCCCAGCATTTCATCAAACTCGCTCCATTTCCATACCGTCAGAACCAGCGACAGCTTCTCACCGGAAAACCTGTCTTCAGGTCCGATCTTTTCCCCCAAAACCATTATAAACCGGGTCCCCTCCGGCACTTTGATATCGGCAACCGAGGCGATGTGGGCCACAGACCGGCCAAAGATATCCCTGTTTATGGTCTTGCCGTCCAGCCACAGGGCCTTTCTCAGCTTTTCCCGCAGTTCCGCGCTACACAAATATCCCCCTTCAGCATCAAGAGCTCCCATCATGTCATCGTAAACACTTTCATGAATAGCGACTGCATTTTCAGATGAGCATGATGTAGAATTGTTGGCCGTCTTTGAACGGGCAATCTTGGCAGC
>CAYWMP010000104.1:0-21115 GCA_964459445.1 uncultured Desulfobacteraceae bacterium | reverse complement strand
CGGGAAACGGGACTCGAACCCGCGACAATCACGTTGGCAACGTGAGGCTCTACCAACTGAGCTATTCCCGCTCGAACTCATATATTGTAGAGGCTAAAACCGGTTTGTCAACCGAAAATCCGGTTATATGGCAGAGAAACGAAGGTTCAGAGAGGCACTGGTCTAACCCTCTGATTTTTTGATATTATTCTCCGCCCTCCGTAAAAAAGACCTGACCGAAGGCCTTAAAATAGGCCCAGGCAGACCAAATCGTCAAAATCAATGCGATCCACAAAAGGACAATGCCCACGACGTGAGCATCAATCCCAAAGTAGGGATAATAAAGTAGCAGAAGAACCGTGGCAATTGACTGAAAAACAGTCTTGTATTTGCCTAGGTTGCTGGCCTGTATAACGATGCCCCTGCTGACCGCAATTCCCCTAAAGCCGGTCACGGCAATTTCTCTGGCAATAATCAACATCACCATAAGAGCCGGAACCCGGTTCATGGGGATGAGCATGATCAGCGTTACGCACACAAGAATTTTGTCGGCCAGGGGATCGAGGAACTTCCCAAAAATGGTGACTTCATTATATCTTCTGGCATAGTAGCCATCGAGTAAATCAGTAATAAACGCAGCACCGAAGATGAGGGACGCCAAAAAGCTCCCCACTCTACCTGGAATATAGAGGCATAGAATGACCAGGGGGATTGCCCCTAGCCTCAGGAAAGAGAGGGTATTGGGTAGATTCAGGATCACCTCTTTCTGACGGTTCGTTTCCATTGCACTTTCGATCTCTTAAAGGTTCATTTGGAAGTGGCGTTGTAATGCTTGTAATACTTCAACACCCTGCGAATAAAATTCTTCGTCTCTTTAAAGGGAGGGATTCCCTTATACTCTTCTACCTTTTCAGGACCGGCGTTATAGGCAGCTAAAGCCAGTTTAATATTCTTCTTGAAACGCTTCATCATGAGGCCCAGGTATCGAGTCCCCCCAAAGATGTTTTCTTCGGGGTTAAAGGGATTATCAACGTCCATATCGTTGGCGGTCCCTGGCATGAGCTGCATCAACCCTTGGGCCCCTTTTTGGGAGACCGCATTTTCATCAAAATCGGATTCGGCCTTGATCACGGCCCTTATCAGTGACGGGTCGATCTTGAACCTTTTTGAGGCCTGTTTGATGATATAATCGTAATCCTTGATGTACTGAGACGATTTCTTTTTATAGGAGCGCATGTAAAGCTTATAGCGCCTATCGGTCTTGATGTTGGTGAAGTGCCAGACCCCATTCTCGTCTTTATAGCGATAAATATCCGCCGCCGCAATTCCATGAAACAAAATAACGAATAGTACGGAAATGAGAAGAGAAACCGTCAGTCTCACAGCGGTCATTCTAACCCATCTTATTCCAGTCAGCCAAGAATTTCTCAAGGCCGGTATCGGTCAGCGGGTGTTTGATTAGTTGATCCAGAACCTTGAAGGGGCATGTGCATATATCTGCCCCCATCAGGGCGGCATCGAGAACGTGGGTCGGGTTCCTTATGCTGGCCACGATGACTTCCGTATCATAGCCATAGTTCTCATAGATTGTAACAATCTGTTCTACGAGATCCATGCCCCTACTGCTAAGATCGTCCAGCCTCCCGACAAAGGGGCTGATGTAGGCTGCGCCCGCCTTGGCAGCCATGAGCGCTTGTACGGGCGAGAAGCAGAGGGTTACATTGGTCTTAATCCCTTCCGATGTCAGGGCTTTTGTGGCTTTTAACCCTTCAGCAATTAATGGAATCTTGACCACGATGTTGTCTGCCAGTTTTGCCAGTTCCCTGGCCTCGCTTATCATCCCTTCTGCGTCCGTGCTCACCACTTCGCCGTTGACCGGGCCATCAACAATTTCGCATATCTCTTTTATAAGCGGTTCAAACTCCTGTCCTTCTTTGGAGACAAGCGATGGATTTGTGGTGACCCCATCCAACACCCCCAGATCATTTGCCTTTTTTATTTCTTCTACATTGGCCGTATCAATAAAAAACTTCATGATGCCTCCCTCCGGTATTCCAATTTTAGATCATCGGTCATCTGACTCCTGACTCCTGACCTCTGACTTCAGACTTCTGATTAGCGGATTAATCCGCTCCTACTGCTTACTTTTGTTCCAGCTCGAATTTAGAAGCGCACTCCGGGCTGCAAAAAAAATGCTCATGGCCCTGCACGACCTTTCTTACCGCTTCTCTGCGCGGTATATAGGTGTTACACACAGGGTCTTGAACCATTTCGTCAATAACCCCGCCTTCTGCAGTAGGACTCTTGACCTCTTTCGGTTTAAAGAAGGCCTTTAGGACACGGTAAATAAAATAAATAATGACGGCGTATAAAATTAGTCTCATATTTCAATACCAGGACGCCGCAAAACGCTCATCTGCCGTTCGGCTTACTCACGGCCCTGAGCTAAGTCAAGGGGCTGTGTTGCGCTCATCTCTCGTCATTGCGACATAAATGAAAGGCATCGGGCGCATGGCGCAAGGTAAGAATTCAGAACTCCACTTCTTTGGTTTCCTTAAGCCTTACGCCTTAAACCTTTTGCCGCTTAGCTTGTACGACTCATTCCTCAAGACTTCGCGCGCCTTGCATCTGCGCATCTTTCTACGCCCTTTCAAATGGTAATATTCACGGGTCATTCAAGGGGACGACGATCTGTTCATCCTCTTTAAGTTCAGCAAGCAGATCCGACATAGACCGTTTGAGGACCGGATGCTGCAAATCTGGCGCTATTTGGGCCAGTGGAACAAGTACGAACTTCCGAAGATGCAAGCGTGGATGGGGAACCTCCAGTGAATCGTCATTGATCACCTCCCGCCCATAAAGCAAAACGTCCAGATCAATAGTGCGAGGTCCCCATCGTTCCCTTCTGACCCGTCCCATATTTTTTTCCAGAGCCTGCAACTCTTTTAGCAGCTTTCTGGCGCTAATATCAACGGACACGGAAACAACGCCGTTAATGTACCAATCCTGACCTTCAACACCGACCGGCTTTGTGGAGTACCAGTCCGAGCATCGGGTGACTTTGCACCCAGGGATTTGGTCTATCCTTTTTACGGCTTCGAGTCCATTCAGATATTTGTCGCCTATATTCGATCCAATCCCTATATAAGCCGTTTTCATCTCTCATTACATCGAATTTCACCGCAGTGTCGAAGACTGTGACCGTGGTGAGAGCCGGAATTTTGCCTCTTAAAAATTTTTGTAACTGCTCAGCTATTATCAGACAGAATAGACAAGATTGTCAGGATGAACTGTCAGCCAAAAAAACATCACAACACTATCATCGGTGGCCGGTCATTTAAATAGATCGTCCAAAAGCAATATATGGAGTATTTGATAACAATAATAAGTTTACTTATTATTGCCTTCAAGATCTCCACATTAGTTCCGATATAGCCATATCGGAACCCCGCTTTAAGCGGTGCTTTTTGACGATTCCCAGATCTGCTCCTAAAACAGTTTGTTGATCCTGTTATCCTGTCAAATATTCTTTCCCGGTGATTTATTGCCAAATTTCGACAAAATTGACTTCAAAATGAAACCGATTTTATTCTCTCGATAGCCTCAGCGAGTCGATCTCTTCGCTGGGTAAGCGCAATACGGAAATATCCTTCTCCGGGTTCCCCAAAACCATTACCCGGCGTTACCACCACGCCTTTTTCCAATAGACGGGTGGCCAGTTGTGTGGAGGAATAACCCTCCGGCACTTTCACCCACATATAGAAAGTGGCCTTGGGCGCCTCCAATTCGAAACCGGCATCCTTTAATCCCGCGGCCATCATATCCCGACGCCGCGCGTAGATCTCTCTCATATCTTCTACACAGGTCTGATCGTACCTGAGGGCCTTGATCCCAGCAATTTGAACGGCCTGAAACACGCCTGAATCAACGTTACTCTTGATGCTCCCTAATCCTTCAATAGCATCCTTATTGCCCACGGCAAAACCGATTCTCCAGCCGGTCATATTATAGGTCTTTGAGAGTGAGTGAAATTCAATTCCCACATCCTTTGCGCCATCGGATTCCATGAAGCTCGGGGCGCTATATCCATCGTAGGACATCTCGGTGTAGGCCGCATCGTGACAAACCAGGATATTATGCTCCTTCGCAAAATCCACCACCCTATTGAAGAACGCCACATCAGCCGTAGCTGCTGTCGGGTTGTTGGGATAGTTAATGAACATAACCTTGGCCCGCCCTAAAATAACAGATGGAATCGCTTCAAGGTCAGGCAAAAAATCGTTCTCTCGGACCAGGGGCATGATATGGCATTCGCCGCCGGCAAAATTTGTGGCCACACTGTAAACAGGATATCCCGGGGAGGGGATCAGTGCAACGTCCCCCGGATTGATGAAGGCCAGGGGTAGATGGGCGATCCCTTCCTTGCTCCCGACCAATGTAAGGGTTTCTGTTGCAGGCTCCAATTCGACGTCAAATCGTTTTTTGTACCACTCAGCGACCGCAATCCTGAAATCCATCATGCCGGAATAGGAAGGATATTGATGATTGGCCGGATCGGATGCGACCTCCCTTAATTCTGTGATGATATGATCCGGCGTTGGCAGATCAGGGTCACCTATCCCAAGATCAATAATATCCACGCCACTTGCCCTTACCTCTTCCTTTTTTCTGTCTATCTCTTTGAATAGATAGGGTGGTAGGCTTTTTAACCTGTCTGACTTTTCGATTATTCCCATAGTGACCTCTTAAGAAAGCGTCTAAATCTCACTTCTATTTCAACCCCAAAACATCCTGCATATCGTAAAGCCCCGGGGCTTGATTGACAACCCAGGAGGCCGCCCGAACCGCTCCTCTTGCGAAATTATCCCGGTTGTGGGCCCGGTGGATCAGTTCCATCCTCTCACCGATCCCCCCGAACATCACCGTATGCTCGCCCGTTATATCACCGGCCCGCCATGTTTGGATGCCGATCTCTTCATCGGTTCTCTGGCCGATCATTCCCTTTCGAGCGTAAACGCCTACCTTGTCCAGGTCTCGATCAACGGATGAAGCCAAAACTTGGGCCAGCTTCATGGCGGTTCCGCTGGGGGCGTCCCTTTTCATACGATGGTGAACTTCGAGAATCTCCATATCGAAGTCATTGCCCAAAATCTTGGCCATCTTTTCAATCATCTTGAACATCACGTTTACACCCACGCTCATGTTGGGGGCCATGACGCAGCGAATGCCCTTTGCGAGTTCAGTGACCTCATCAAGCATTTCCCCCGTGATGCCCGTGGTCCCTATGACCATAGAAAGTCCCTTTGAAGAGGCCAACTTGATATTCCGGAGTGTTGCCTCCGGGGCGGTAAAATCAATCACCACGTCTCCCGCGCTCATCACGTCCTTGAGGGACGCGGCAACGTTGATTCCCAGCTCGCCCAGTCCGACAACTTGCCCTACATCCTGACCGATGCAATAGTGATCAGGGTGCTCAAAGGCCCCGGATAGAGTAACCTCTTGACTCTGATGGATCATGTTTATGATCCGCCCACCCATACGCCCGGCTGCGCCGGCTACAATGGCCTTTGTCATAATGATCCCTCCTCAATATATTTCCTCCTTCTTCGGCTCAGGAAAAGAGTAAGATGGAATCCCTAAAGGGCCTCATCATGTAATTGGCCCTGGTACACGATTGAGGTGCTCCCTTCGAGCCAAACCGTCTTGAAGGTTTCATCCTCCTTCTGGAAATGAATTCGCAACTCTTCGCCTCCCCTTGTCCTGACCTTCACCGGCGATACCACCATGCCCCTTGAGGAGGCCACCAATGCTGAAGCTATAGATCCGGTGCCGCAAGCAAGGGTCTCATCTTCGACCCCTCTTTCATAGGTCCTGATCTCCACCAAATCCCTGCTGTGCACCTTCATGAAATTGGCGTTGGTCCCCTCCGGGGAGAACAGTGAGTGATAACGAATGGTTCGCCCCTCTTCCACAACAGGATATTCCCCGAGATCCTTAACTTGAACTACGACATGGGGGACACCCGTATTGATGAAATCCGCGTTTATCCATTCTTCATTGTGCGGCAGATCGAAATCCATTTTCAGGTTGGAGGGTTGGGGCATCAATACTTTCACCATTTTTCCATCCACTTCTGCGGAAACCGGCCCGGTCAAGGTTCCAAAGGTCATTTTTTGTCCGGCGATACCCTTTAAATAAGCGAAACGGGCGACACATCGCCCCCCGTTGCCGCACATTTCCACCTCCCCGCCATCTGCGTTGAAGTACTTCCAATTAAAATCGTATTGATCGGACTTTTCGACAAATATAACACCATCGGCCCCTACCGACTCCCTTCGCCGGCAGGCCCTTTCAACGAGTCGTCCCATGTCCTTCTCGGGCACCTCCCCGCGGCGATTGTCGATGAGCATGAAGTCATTTCCACTGCCGTTCATTTTCCAGAATTCGATTGCTTCCATACTGCGCTCTTTTAATTAAGATATCCTAGACAGGATGAACAGGATTGACTGGGATTTTTTTTCATCCAGTAAATCTTTTACCTTGAATCCTCGACTTTGTCACATATCTCTACTCTGTGTTCCGTTGAATTAGAAATCAGGCATATAGTTTTTCCATACCAACAGAATTACTATCCCGTTTCGCTTCGGATGCTTTATCAACTCCTCTATCTAATATCAGATTTAAAATCCCTTGCGGTTTTGTCATCAAATCTACAAAATCAATCACGTTGCGAGAGGGATTGCAGAAAATAGTCTCGATCAACTGGACTAATATCATGTCTATCCTGTTATGTCGTCAAAGTCTTCTCCTCTGGCCGACCGCTACCCTCTATTCTAAAAAATCGGGGATACTCTCTCCCCTGATCAGATCCTCGTAAGTCTCCCTAGCGCGTATGACTCGATATTGATCCCCCTTGACCATGATTTCCGCTGCGCGGGGCCTCGAGTTGTAATTGGATGACATGGTAAACCCATAGGCCCCGGCACTCATCACAGCCATCAGTTCCCCTGTCTTGAGCGATTCGATTTCCCTGTCCTTGGCAAGAAAATCCGAGGACTCACATATGGGGCCGACAATATCCGCCTTGATTACAGGGCGTCCGGACGCCTTCACGGGCTGTATGCCGTGATAGGAGTCGTAGAGACTGGGACGAATGAGATCATTCATGGCTGCGTCCACAATAATAAAGTTCTTTTCATTTGCAGACTTGGTGTAAATAACCTTTGCGACGAGAATCCCCGCGTTGCCCATGATAACCCTGCCCGGCTCCAGTATCAGGGTTAAACCATCCATATCCAGTTCTTTCTTAAGGGCCTCGGCGTATTCCACGGGATGTGGGGGTTCCTCTTTGTCATAGGTGATACCAAGGCCTCCCCCAAGGTCCAGATATTCAACCCGGATCCCTGCCTCTTTCATCTGTCGAATGAGATCCTTGAGTCGTTTCAGGGTATCGACAAAGGGGGTGATCTTTGTGAGTTGAGAGCCAATATGGCAGGATACGCCGGTGACTTTGATATGACTCAGGCCTTCGGCCATGGTGTACACTTCCAGGGATTTGTTGATGTCGATCCCAAATTTATTCTCCCTGAGACCTGTAGACACATAGGGATGGGTCTGCGGATCGATGTCCGGATTGACCCGTAAGGCAATCGGGGCCGATTTACCCAATTTCTCGGCCACTTTGTTCAATTCCAAGAGTTCCTGGGAAGACTCCACATTGAACATGAGAATGTCTGACTGGAGTGCATACTCAAGGTCCTCAATCCTTTTCCCTACACCGGAATAGACTATTTTTTTGGGTTCAATCCCTGCCTGAAGCGCACGATACAACTCTCCTCCTGAAACAATGTCCGCCCCACCGCCCTCTAGTGAAAACAGTTTTAGTATGGCCATATTGGAGTTGGATTTCATTGAAAAACAGATCAGATGTTCAAGTTCTTCAAAAGCGCTTTTAAAGGCATTGTAGTGCTGTTTCAACGTGGCATGGGAATAGAGATAGAAAGGAGTTCCCACTTCGTTCGCTATGGTTGATACAGATATATCTTCACAATAAAGCTCATTATCTTTGTAATTAAAATGATGCATGGCGCCTCTTTTAAAAAGCAAGCTAAAGTGTCTAGAGTGTCTAATATGTCCTAAAGTTGATTTTACACCCCAAGGCAACTTCTCAAAAAGTTTAGGTAAAACCACCTGTTACGCTTCATGGAATTTTTGAAATCCCAAAAATCAAGCACGAAATTACAAATAAATCTCAAATACAAAAAACCAAACTTGAACTATTTTGATCTTTGTAATGCTTATGAAAATGTCTATTTCAATTCATTCCCGCTACGCCAAGCGCTTGCGCGGCGAGTGCACTTTGCTCGATATCATTTGCTGGTTTGGGATTTTGAATTTCGGTCATTGCAATTTGATTGTTATTTGGGATTTGTTATTTGGAATTTCCACTAACTCAACTACTCCGTGCACGAATACAACCATCTTAGTTGGTGGAAACTCCGACTTATTGAGAAGATATATCCCAATGATGGTTGAGTGGATGGGGCCTACTTCACTTTGATGCTTATCCGATTTGAGGATGGTCCAATTGAATCCTTCGGCCCCACCAGATGCACCTTGAAGAAATAGATTTCTCCATTTTGACCTCCAGGGAAATGACACATGAATTCAGTTTCCCCGATTACTTCAGGTCCAAAATCCCGGAGTCCCTGATATTGGATCGGACAGTCCGGACAGGGGGCATCTTTCACAGGGTATTTCGCGCTGTAGACCCTGGCGCCGGTGATATGCGGGCGTCCCTTCTCGATCCCTCCCGGACCGACAACGTTTCCCTTCAAAAGGAAATGCTTTCCCGACCATTCACCCTTTAGGGATGTGACCCGGTATGGAAAGTCCTTTTTGGGGATAAAGGGCGCCTTTTTCTTGCCGCAGGCTCCGAGGGAAAGGACGATAACCAGCAGCATACCCAGTGTCCATCCAGAAATGTCCCTTTTCCGCAATCTCGGCGTCAATCTGCGGGGTCGGTTGTGCGACGTACTATATGCACGCCTCCGCCCAATCCCTTGATTTGACTCGGGCCATCCATGGCCCCTCGCCCTTCGGGCAGCTCGGAAGCTGTCCAATTCAGCTATCCTGCTGAATTGTCCTTGACCTTGCAAAAAAATGCTCATTTCTGGATGGACACTACCTGGAACGGGAATTTTTATAGTCCTCAAGGCGCAACCTCCTCCTTTGCTCTTTTAAGACTTGCCTTTACGGCCTCCGGGCCCGTACCCCCCGGAAGGTTCCGGCGCTTCACGCACATCTCGGGATCAAGCCATTCATAGACATCTTCCTCTATTTGCCTATTGAACTTTTTCATCTCGTCGAGTGAAAGCTCTTTGAGCTCCCTATTTTTATCCATGGCAAAAAGGACAATCTTGCCTACCGTTTCATGGGCCTCACGGAAAGTCACGCCCCTAGTCACCAGGTAATCGGCCAAGTCCGTTGCTGCGAGATACCCCGTTTCAGTGGCCTCTTTCATTATCTCGCCGTTAAAAGAAATCCCCTGAAGGAGTCGAGATACAACCAATAGACAGTTCTCCACAGTGTCAACGGTATCGAAGAGGGGTTCCTTGTCTTCCTGCATGTCTTTGTTGTAGCTTAGAGGGAGCCCTTTCATGGTTGTCAGCAGACCCATCAAATGGCCATATATACGTCCCGTCTTTCCTCTCATCAGCTCAGGCAGGTCGGGATTTTTCTTTTGGGGCATGATGCTGCTGCCGGTGCAGAGGGCATCCGGGAGGTTTACAAAGCCAAATTCCTGAGTAGACCAGAGGATGAGTTCTTCGCTCAGTCGACTTAAATGCATCATGAGAACGGAAGATGCATAAAGGAAATCCAGCACAAAATCCCTATCACTGACCGCATCCATGCTGTTCTCGGATAGGTTATCAAACCCCAATTCTTCGGCAACCAGTTTTCGGTCAAGCGCAAAGGTTGAACCCGCCAGTGCCGCACTTCCCAGGGGAAGAACATTCACCCGGTTGAGGCACTCAGAGAATCTCATCCTGTCCCGTTTCAGCATTTCAAAGTAGGCAAGCAAATGGTGGGAAATCAGAACGGGTTGAGCCCTTTGCATATGGGTGTAACCGGGGACGACCAGATCTATGTCCTTCTCGGCAAGGACGATCAGAGCCCTTTGCGCCTCTTTGATCAATTCAACCACCATTGAAACGGCGTCCTTGACAAACAGCCTGACGTCCAAAGATACTTGATCATTGCGGCTCCGGCCCGTATGAAGTTTTTCGCCTAAGGGGCCAACCTTATCCACAAGGGCCTTTTCCACAAGGGAATGGATGTCCTCATGATGTTTATCAAAGACATAGTCGGAATGATCCATTTCAAGCTTTACTTCAGCCAGGGCATCAATGATCTTTGAGGCCTCGTCCTCCCCAATAATCCCCTGCTTGGCCAACATCCGGCAATGGGCGATACTGCCCTGAACATCATAGGCATAGAGGCGACGATCGAAGCTAAGGGAAGCATTGAACCGATCCACGATTTCATCCGTTTTTCCTCGAAAACGCCCACCCCAGACTTTGGTATTTGATTGCTTTTTCTTCTTGGTCATTTGTCTCTTACTTGCCCCGGCGAAGGCCGGTCTTTGGTCCTTGATTAGACTTGACGATGATAGCTTAGGGCGCAGCTTATAACACCATGCTCTGTGCTCCCTGCTATATGCTTAAATCCTCCCTATTACTGCCATTCTCGCTTTTTCAGATTGAAGATTTTCAGGCGCAGGGCATTCAACCGAATAAACCCCTCCGCATCCTCTTGATTATAGACCTCATCCTTTTCAAAGGTAGCGAAATCCGTGGCATAGAGAGATTTTTCCGATTTCCGTCCCACAACTATGCAGTTTCCTTTGTAAAGCTTCAATCTCACAAAGCCTGTGACATTGTTCTGGGATTCGTCCATAAGGGTTTGAAGCATCTCTCTCTCAGGTGAAAACCAGTAGCCATAATAAACCAGTTCAGCGTAACGGGGGATAAGACTGTCTCGGATATGCAGGACTTCACGGTCCATGGTGATGGATTCCATCGCCTGGTGGGCCACACGCAGGACGGTTCCCCCCGGGGTTTCATAGACGCCTCTCGATTTCATGCCCACATATCTGTTTTCTACCAGGTCTACCCTTCCAATGCCGTTTTTCCCTCCCAGCTCGTTAAGGTGGGCAAGGATCGTAGCCGGGGTCATTTTTTTCCCGTCCACCGCAATGGGATTCCCATCCTCGAATTCAATCTCAACATAGGTGGGCTGGTCCGGAGCGTCCTCCGGGGCAACAGACATAACAAACATATCCTTCGGGGGTTCCATCCACGTGTCTTCCAAAATCCCGCCTTCAAAACTGATATGTAAAAGATTGGCATCCGTTGAATAGGGTTTTTCCCTGGTTGCGAGAACCGGGATGCCCTTTGATCGGGCGAAATCCATAAGATCCTCCCGACCCTTGAAATCCCATTCCCTCCAGGGCGCAACGATCTTCAGCTCCGGTCCGAGGGCCATATAGGCCATTTCGAAACGAACCTGATCGTTTCCTTTGCCGGTAGCCCCATGGGACACGGCATCTGCCCCATACTTTTTTGCAACCTCAACCTGTTTCAAGGCTATGAGGGGCCTTGCCAGGGACGTCCCCAAAAGATAGCTTGACTCATACACGGCATTCGCACGCAAGGCCGGCCACACGAAGTCGGCGGTGAACTCTTCCTTAAGATCCTCAACAATGCTTTCCTCAGCACCTGTTTCATCGGCTTTCCTTTTAACCTCTTCCATGTCGTCAGCCTGTCCGAGATCAGCGGAATAGGCTATAACGGAACATCCGTAGGTATCCTTGAGCCATGAAAGGATGACCGAGGTATCAAGTCCTCCTGAATAGGCGAGTACAATTTTTTTCATTATTATTGTTTCCTTTCTAATTTGTTTTCTTTGGCAGTCTTATATCAAGATACCACGGCCGGACACGGGGATAGAAGCATCCGCGTGTTGAGGGCCACTCTTTATTGCTTTATGAGAAGTCTCTCAAGAAGGGCCTGTTGAAGATGAAGCCTGTTTTCGGCCTGATCAAATACTATGGAATTGGCCCCCTCAATCACCTCATCGGTGATCTCTTCGCCTCGATGAGCTGGGAGGCAATGCATCACAAGGACATTAGGATTGCTTAGCTGGACCAGCGATTGGTTGAGCTGAAAACCTTCAAAAACTTTCAATCTTTTTTTGCTTTCATCTTCCTGCCCCATGCTTGCCCAGACGTCCGTATTAATGACATCCGCCCCTTGGGCGGCTTCCTTGGGATCTTCCGTTATTCTGATATTGTCGCCCGTGTCCTTCATCATATCTTCCAGAGGATAATAGCCAGCTGGACAGGCAAGGACTAATTCAAACCCCATCACATGGGCAGCGTTGATCCATGAGTGGGCCATATTATTGCCGTCACCGATCCACGCCACCTTCAGATCGTCTAGATTTCCCCTTTTTTCAACAATACTCAAGAGATCGCTCAAAACCTGGCAGGGGTGATAGCGATCTGTCAGGGCATTTATAACAGGTATGTCGGACCACTTTACCATTTCTTCGATGAGTTCATGGCCATAGGTCCTGACAACAAGGGCATTGAGATATCGTGAAAGGACACGTATCGTGTCCTTGATCGGCTCACCCCTAGACAATTGGGAATCGGCTTTACCGAGAAACAGGGTCTGTCCGCCAAGCCTGAACGTGGCCGTTTCAAAGGACACTCGCGTTCGGGTGGAGGCCTTTTCAAAGAGGAGTCCAATAGTCTGTCCTGACAAGGGCCTGGAACTCAACCCCCCATCCTTCTTTATTTCGAGTCCCCTATTTAAGAGAGATAGAATTTCATTAGTGTCCAGATCCCGTATGCTCAATAGATGTGTAGTCATAGCAAATACTCCGCTTCTAGTTCCTGTGCTAGCCGTCGTACTGTTTAGTCTTTCTTGGGTTCCCCAAACCCTAATTCGTCCAAAATGGCGTCCAGAGTAGCCACAAGAGCGTCAATTTCCGCTTCATTGACCGTGAGTGGGGGAACAAATCGCAGTACATTTTCCTGGGCACAGTTAATCAGGAACCCCTTCTCCCTGCAAGCGTCTACGATTGGAATTCCGGGTCGATCCAGCTCCACGCCGACGATAAGGCCCACCCCTCTGATTTCTTTTATGCTCGTGTATTTCTCTTTCAGGGTCTCCAATTGCCCTTTGAAATGTACCCCCATTTTCTGACAATGGTCGATCCATCCGTCTTCAAGAAGGCTCTTGAGTACCGCTTTTGCTACGGATGTTACCAACGGGGTTCCGCCAAATGTGGTAGCATGGCTCCCCGGTCCAAAGGCATTGCTCAATGCCTCAACCGACAGCATGGCACCGATAGGAAGCCCGTTACCCAGGGCTTTGGCCAGGGTCATGATGTGAGGGGTGACACCAAAATGTTCATGGGCGAATAATTTGCCTGTCCGCCCCATACCCACCTGGACTTCATCAAAAATCAAGAGCAGGTTCTTTTCCAGGCACATCTCCTTCACTGCCTTAAGGAAGTCCGGATCCGGGCAAAGCACCCCTCCCTCACCCTGAATAGGTTCCAGCATGACCGCACAAACGGCGTCGTCCACCGCGCCGTTCAGGCTGTTGAGATCGTTGAAGGGTACAAATTTGAAACCCTCAAGTACAGGATCATATCCGACCTTGATCTTTTTCTGTCCCGTGGCGGAAAGCGTGGCCATGGTTCTGCCGTGGAACGATCTCAGCATGGAAATAATGGTGTAACGACCATCGCCGAATTTCTCCTTTGAGTGACGCCGCGCCAGTTTTATGGCCGCCTCGTTGGCCTCGGCCCCACTGTTACAGAAAAATACCCGGTCCGCAAAGGAGTTTTCCACGAGGAGTCTGGCAAGCTCCGTCTGGGGCTGGGTGTAATAAAGGTTAGAGACATGAACGAGTCTCTTTGATTGATCCTCCAGGGCTTCGGTGACTAAAGGAGAGCTGTGGCCCAGGGCGCAGACGGCGATGCCGCCAACGAAATCCAAATACGTCTTCCCATCCTCATCCCAGACTCTACTGCCCTCACCTCGAACCAGGGTAATGGGTTGCCTGGCATAGGTTGGAAACATGACCTTGTCCGCAAGTTCGGCTATTTTCCCCTCTTGTTCATTCATTTTTGAGACATCCTTTCAACGTTTTAGTCATTAGCCATTTGTCATTTATCAAAAGTGCCTATTATTACAGGCTGATCAAAAATGCTTAGATGCAAGGCCTTCGAAATCCCGAGAAGTGAGGCGTTCATTTTAGTACGTCGCAACGTCGAGGGATAAGAATAACGCAGCTTCCAAGATCCCGTTTAGCGGAGAGATGAGCGTTTTTCATCAGCCTGCTAATGTACAATCTGCGTTCCTATCCCCCCCTTTGTCAAAATCTCCAACAGCAACGCATGTTTCTTTCGGCCGTCAATTATATGGGCCTTCCTGACGCCGCCTTTCAGGGCCTCGAGGCAACAGGTAATTTTCGGAATCATGCCGCCTTTGATTGTCCCGTCGTCCAAAAATTTTTGGGTATCCTTCCGCTTTATGGTAGATATGAGTTCTTCCTCTTTATTAAGTACCCCTTCGGTATCAGTCAGCAGGACCAGTTTCCTGGCCTTAAGGGATGCAGCTATTCGACCCGCCACCAAATCCGCATTGATGTTGTAGGTTTCCCCCTTTTTGCCGAAGCCCACCGGAGCAATGATGGGAATGAATTCACTGTCCAGAAGGTTCTCCAGCATACGGTTGTTCACAGATACGATCTCCCCCACCATACCCATATCAATGATTTCCGGTGGCTGATCCGCCCCTTTGTCCTTCACGTATTTCATTTTCTTTGCCGTAATGAGTTTCCCATCCTTACCGGAAAGCCCGACGGCCTCTCCTCCGTTGTGGTTGATGAGGGCGACTATTTCTTTGTTGACCTTTCCCACCAGAACCATCTCGACCACATCCATGGTCTGCTTGTCGGTTACACGCATTCCGTCAACGAATTCCGATTCAATGGAAAGCCTTTTAAGAAAGCTGCCTATCTGTGGACCACCGCCGTGAACAACAATAGGGTTGAAACCCACATATTTCATTAAGATGATGTCCAAGGCAAAATTCTTTTTGAGCCCGTCGTCCACCATGGCATGACCACCATATTTGACGACTATGGTGGCTTTATTGAACCGTCGAATATAGGGCAAGGCCTCGATGAGGACTTTTGCTCTGTCTATTTGCTTTTTAGCCATTGGTCATTTGGTACTGCGCTCAGAGGATATAACGACTCAAATTCTCGTCTTCGAAAATGTCTTTCAGTTTTTCAATGACATATTGTCGATCAATGGTCACGGTTTTTGCCTGCATATCCGGTGCATCAAAGGAAATCTCGTCCAGAAGCTTTTCCATGACCGTATGGAGTCTGCGCGCCCCGATGTTCTCCATCCTTTCATTCACTTTGCTTGCGATGGAGGCGATCTCCTCAATGGCCGATTCTTTAAATATCAGTTCGATTCCTTCGGTTTTCAGGAGAGCCTTGTACTGGGTAACCAGGGCATTTTTGGGCTCTTTGAGTATGCGTATGAAGTCTTCTCGTGACAGCGAATTGAGTTCCACCCTTATGGGGAACCGGCCCTGAAGCTCAGGCAAAAGATCCGATGGTTTGCTGACGTTAAAAGCGCCTGCTGCGATGAAGAGAATATGGTCTGTTTTGACCATCCCGTATTTGGTGATCACCGTCGAACCTTCGACAATGGGTAGGATGTCTCTTTGTACACCCTCACGGGATACGTCAGGACCGTACCGGCTTTCAGATCCAGCGATCTTATCTAACTCATCGAGAAAAATGATCCCGTTTTGCTCAATCATCAGAACAGCCTTCTCGATGACCTTGTCCATGTCTATGAGTTTCTGCGATTCCTCCTGAACGAGGATTTCCATGGCTTCGGGGATTTTTACCCGCCTTTTCTTTTTCTTGGCCGGAAAGATATTCCCAAAGACCTCTTTGATGTTGAATTCCATTTCTTCAAGTCCGGCGGCGGAAAAGATCTCCACCATGGGCACATTCCTGTTATCGGTTTCCAACTCCAGATATCGATGATCGAGTTTGCCTTCCCTCAACATGCGCCTCAGCTTTTCCCGGGTCGTATCGCTCCCGGCTCTGTCCGCCCTGACCACTTCAAGCAGTTTTTCCTTATCACCCTCTTCTCCTTCACGGGATTCTTCCTTTCTTTTTGGAAGAAGGATATCGAGCAGTTTTTCCTCAGCCAGTTCCATGGCCTTGGTCTCAACGGTTACCTGTTCATCGTTTTTGGCCATGTTCACGGCAAGCTCTGTGAGATCCCTGATCATGGATTCCACGTCGCGCCCCACATACCCAACCTCAGTGAATTTGGTGGCCTCGACTTTGAGGAATGGAGAATTGGCCAGCCTTGCGAGGCGTCTGGATATCTCTGTTTTACCGACGCCCGTTGGGCCGATCATGATAATATTCTTAGGAGCGATCTCGTCCCTTAGTTCCGGTGACACCTGTTGTCTTCGCCACCTGTTTCGAAGAGCAATAGCCACGGAGCGTTTGGCCTCATCCTGACCAATGATATATTTATCGAGTTCCGCTACAATTTCCCTGGGCTTAAGGACTTTCGCAACCGGTTCCTTTTTTATGAGATCCGTTTCCATGTCTATCCTTTATGCGTAATTTCCTGAATGACAATCTGGTCGTTGGTATAGAGACAGATTGAAGCCGTAATCTTCATCGCCTCCATGGCGATCGAAGGGGCATCCAATTCGGAATGGGCAACCAGGGCCCGCGCCGCGGCAAGGGCATAGGGCCCGCCGGAGCCTATAGCGGTTACCGATTCATCGGGCTCAATCACATCGCCGTTGCCTGAAATGATCAATGTATGGTCTTTGTCCATGGCAACCAAGAGGGCCTCCAGTCTTCTCAGGATTTTGTCCGTCCGCCAATCCTTGGCCAGTTCCACCGCAGCCCTTGTCAGATTTCCGTTAAACTTCTCCAGCTTTCCTTCTAACCTCTCAAAAAGATTAAAAGCATCGGCTGCTGCGCCGGCAAAACCAACCAACACGCTGTCCTTATACATAAAACGCAGCTTATTGGCCTTTTGTTTCATGATCGTGTCGCCGACACTCACCTGGCCGTCTCCGGCCATGACCGCCTTTCCGTCTTTCTTGAGGGCCAAAATGGTTGTGGCGCGCATAACATCTGATGGATTTATTGGCATAGACTGCTACCCCTTTGCTCGCGTTCCAAGTCGTTTATATTTAGACGGGATTCACAGAATAAATCTGTTAAATCTGAATTATAATCTTCCCTGTGGAATTTTGTTTTCACTTGCTCCTCGGATGCGCCTTATCATAGACCTCCATAAGCCTGTCGAGGCTGACATGGGTGTATTTCTGGGTGGTGGATAAGCTCACATGACCCAAAAGTTCCTGCACAGAACGAAGATCGGCGCCGCCGTCCAGGAGATGTGTCGCAAAAGTATGCCTTAAGGAATGGGGGGTAATATCCATAATGAGGCCGCATTTCAAACCATACTTTTTTATTATGGTTGCAATGCTTCGGGTACTAAGACGCCCCCCCCGATAATTCATAAACAACGGTCCCTCCTGATGATCGCCTTTACCGTTTTTCCTCAGGGACAGCGTCGCTTCCAAATAATCTTCAACCGCCTTGAGTGCATTTCTCCCGATGGGGACGATCCTTTCCTTGTTTCCTTTACCCAGGACCTTAACGAGGCGTTGATCATAATCAATACTCGAAAGGTTTAGACCAGCCAGCTCACTGACACGGATGCCGCAGGAATAGAGCACTTCCAGGATGGCCAAATCCCTCAAACCGAGAGGCTTCTCCCGATCGGGTCCTTCGAGAAGCCTGAACATGTCATCAACAGGAAGGTAGGTTGGGATGTATTTCCCCCTTTTAGGCGTGGAGATATCGGCCGCCGGATTGCCTTCGTTGGCACCCACCTTCTCGAGAAAATGAAAAAATGACCGGATAGAGGACAATTTACGTCCGATGGTTGTGCGCCGATAGCCACCATAGAGGTTGCCCAAATACTCCCTCACAACCGAGAAATCAATGGAATCCAGTCCCGGATCTTCTGATTCACTATCGGCTAACCCTTCCCTTTTCTTTATAAAATTCAGAAACTGCCTTAAATCGATCCTGTAATTCCTTATGGTGTGCTCTGAATAGCCCTTCTGAGATTTGAGGTAATGAAGGAATATCTCAATTTGATCGGCAAAATCCATATTCGGTGTTCGGACTCCCCCTTTTTACTTCGGTTGCTGATCTTAACCTAGGAGGCCTTTTCAAAACACGCTATTTCAGGCACAGTCAACCCGAAAACAATCCCTCTTTCTTGGGAAATGCATTTTAGACAAGCGCCACCCCCGACTTAGGTCTAATCTCAATTTATCAAGACTAAGCTGACTTTGCAAAAGTTTATAACATATCATAATCATTACAGTTAGCAATGAAAAAATCCCCGAACGTATTCGGGACTTGACTTTGTTTTTAGGCTTGATGTAGTTTTGTAAATTTGTTGAATTCCATTCATCACTTATGTCATTCAGCTTTTGAATAACTTGCAAGTCCTTCTATTTGGGCCTTAATTAAATCCCCCGCTTTGAGGTTTGCCTATCCCTGAGTTGGGAAATTGGGTACCCCGAAAATAGCGTTTACTAATGTCCCCTAAGCCAAATGTTCATCGCCGGGGGCAATTCATCTTGAAAGGAATTGGATATGGATAGGAAAAGTGAACAACTGAGAAATGCAGGCCTCGTCGCCCATGTGGGATCAGGTAAAACGTCCCTGGCGGAAGCCATGCTTTTCAACGGAAAATCAACCAAGAGACTGGGCAGCGTTGATGACGAAACCTCCCATATGGACTTTGAGCCGGAGGAAATAAGAAAAAAAACCACCCTGAGTACGTCTTTTCATCATTGCACCTGGAAAAAGCATTATATCAACCTTATCGATACCCCCGGCGACATAAACTTCCTTTCCGATACGAAGGCCTCGCTTCAGGCGGCGGACGGGGTTGTCATTGTCGTAGACGCAACGGCCGGTGTCAAAATAGGCACAGAGAAGGCCTGGGAATTTGCTGATGAGTTGGATCTGCCACGAATGGTTTTTATTAACAAGATGGACAGGGAAAGGGCGAATTTCTACAGCGTGGTGGATGAAATTACGCAGAATTTTGAACTCAAACCCACACCGGTTTTTCTGCCTATCGGAGCGGAGGATAAGTTCCAGGGACTTGTGGACCTTATTAAATTGAAAGCCTACATCTCTTCGAAAGACGGCAGCGGCAAGTTCGATGAAGGAGAAATTCCGGGCGAGATGAAGGATGAAGTTCAGGAATGGCGCGAAAAAATGATTGAAAATATCGTAGAAGCCAATGATGAGCTTATGGAAAAGTACTTGGAAGGAGAAGAGCTTTCGCCCCAGGAGATAGAGGAAACCTTTGTAATCGGCATTAAAACCAGGCTCTTGACTCCGATTGTCTGCGGATCAGCGACTCTGAATATCGGCGTAGCCCAGTTGATGAATCTGGTCATTCAAGGGTTCCCATCTCCTACGGAAAGAGAACCTGTCGAAGGCACACGTCCGGATGGGGAAGCGATCAAGAGACAGCCGGATCCAACGGAACCCTTCTCCGCCATTGTCTTTAAAACGATTGCTGATCCCTTTGCAGGTAAACTGAGCCTATTACGGGTCTTTTCCGGGACCCTGAAAGCCGAATCAATTGCCTATAATGCAAACAAGAAGACCAAAGAAAAATTTGGACAGATTTTTATAATCGAAGGGAAAAAGCAGCAGTCAGTGGAAATGGCTGCGCCCGGCGACATTATAGCCATTCCAAAACTGAAAGAAACTTCAACGGGAAACACGCTTTGTGTGGAGGGTGATCCTGTTATTTACATACCTGTCGAACCTCTGCCGCCTGTCCTTTCCTATGCGGTCGAGGCCAAAGTTAAGGGCAGCGAAGATAAGGTCTTTACTTCTCTGGCCAAACTTTTGGAGGAAGATCCTACCCTGAGACTTGAGAGGGATCAGGCCACGTCCGAGATCGTACTTTCCGGAACAGGGCAAAGCCATCTCGAGACAACTTGTGACAAATTGAATCGAAAATTCGGCGTTGAAGTGAATCTCAAAACGGTCAAAGTTCCCTACTTGGAATCAATTCGAAAACCGGCAAAAGGTGTCATTTACCGACACAAGAAACAGACAGGAGGCCGCGGTCAGTTTGCCGAGGTCCACTTTGATGTGTCTCCCTTGGTCAGGGGAGCGGGCTTTGAATTTGAGGAGGCATTGGTGGGAATGAATGTGCCAAGAAGCTTTGTCCCCGCTGTTGAAAAAGGACTTAACGAGGCTATTCAGGCCGGTGTCCTCGGAGGCTATCCGGTTGTCGATCTAAAAGTGCGTTTCTATGACGGGAAATCCCACGACGTGGACTCCTCTGAGATGGCATTCAAAATCGCTGCCAGCATGTGCTTCAAGAAGGCAGTGCAGGATGCAAATCCGGTGCTTCTTGAACCCATCGTACAGTTGGAAATCACGGTACCCGAAGAGGCCATGGGGGATGTGATGGGGGATCTCAACGGGCGAAGGGGAAGGGTCCAGGGTATGGACAGCCAAGGCAGGTACCAGGTCATTAAGGCCCAGGTGCCCATGGCTGAGGTTCTCCAATACGCCCTTGATTTGAACGCCATATCCGGGGGACGTGGCACTTTCACCTCTGAGCATTCTCACTACGAAGAAGTCCCGGCAAACCTTGCAGATAAGGTTATTGCCGAGACCAAGAAGGCCGAATAGATTCACCCATAGAAGTTGCATTTTGCCGGGAATAAGATATTTGACTGGATAACAGGATAGACTTGATATTAATTGGCTCGACCTATGGTGGTTGAATTCGCCTAAAAACGGTCTGAAAAATCCAGTTGATCAAAAACCGTGTCACAATCTCGCCGGAGGCGAGATAATGTGGAACGAGACAATATATCCCCTATTCCGGAAAGGTTTTTACCAAATGCCCATTTTTAGGGGCTTTGCGGGTT
>CAYWMP010000103.1:0-21125 GCA_964459445.1 uncultured Desulfobacteraceae bacterium | reverse complement strand
AACAATGATAAACGTTGATTCAAAGTTGAAGGAAATTTCAAATATGTTTGGTTAGCTCTTTGGTTGTCTTTACAAACCCCCTTTATCATGTCATTATGATTCAAAACCAAATCAAATGAGTGCAAATTCTGTTGCGATTGGAGGTTGATCTAATGGAGTTGAAGAAAATCCTTTGGGCCACGGATCTGTCTGATAATGCACAAGAGGCCCTTCCCTTCGTCACTTCTCTATCGGAAAAATATCAAACCGAGGTCCATGTGGTTTATGTGCTTGAAGAAATCGGCCATTTCGGTGCCTGGTACGGTGAGTTTGACAGATCACAGATTGAGAAAATGCAGGACATGGAAAAGGAAATGGCGGAAAAAAGACTCAGTGAAATCTGCGAAAATAATCTGAATAGCTGCCCCCTCTACATCAGACATACGGCAATTGGAGATCCTGCAAGCGAGATCTTAAAACTCATTGACAAGG
Source organism: uncultured Desulfobacteraceae bacterium (assembly GCA_964459445.1). Lineage (GTDB taxonomy): Bacteria > Desulfobacterota > DSM-4660 > Desulfatiglandales > HGW-15 > CAYWMP01. The sequence continues at coordinate 20,654 of CAYWMP010000103.1, read as the reverse complement.
AAAAGCCTGATTTGGTTGTCATGGCCAGCCGTGGAAGAAAGGGGCAGTTTCAGTTCGGAAGCGTCGCTGAAAAAGTTGTAAAACACTCACCCATTGCAGTATTGACTATCCCGGTAAAAGAGTAAGAACTCGGCTTCAAAATCACCGTCCAAAGCCTTGGACTAGCGAAGGCGTTAAAATGGGAACCACCCGACGGGATTTTATCAAGACATGCCTGCTTTTTGGGGGCACCCTCATCTTTCGGCCCAAGACCCTTCTTGCCGGTAAGGGCGCAAGAGAGCATTGGGAGCCTGCCTACCTCAGCCTTGAAAAAAAGGGACGATTTAAATCTCGAGTCGAAGAATCCTACGCCATCTTAGAAGAATGCCACCTCTGTCCCCGCGAATGCGGTGTAAACCGTTTGGAAGGTGAAAAGGGATTTTGCCAGGCGCCCCTCAAACCCATGGTCTTCAGTGCAAATCCCCATTTTGGTGAAGAGATATCACTGGTAGGGCAGCACGGTTCAGGCACGATCTTCTTTTCCAACTGTAACCTTCGGTGCGTGTTTTGCCAAAATTGGCCCATTGCCATTGAGGGGAAGGGGAAGGTCATAAGCGACGAAGACCTGGCGAACATGATGCTCTATCTCCAAAAAATCGGGTGTCATAACATCAATCTGGTCACGCCGACCCATGTTATGCCGAACATCCTGAGTGCCACTCGTATTGCATCCCAAAAAGGATTGCACATCCCATTGGTTTATAATACCAGCGGCTATGAAAAAGCGGACATCATAAGGCTGCTGGATGGCATTGTGGATATCTACTTGCCGGACATGAAGTTCTTTGATGGGAAAGAAGCGGCCAAGTATTCATCTGGTGCGGATGATTACCCGGAACTCAGCCAGAATGCCATTTTAGAAATGCAGAGACAGGTTGGAGAGCATAGGGTTGATGATCGAGGCATCGCGCTTCGCGGACTCATGATCAGGCATTTAGTGATGCCGAACAGGGTGGCAGGAACCAAGAAATTTGTAAAATGGATTGCTGAAAAACTCCCAAAATCGACCTATGTCAATATCATGCCCCAATACCATGTAGATTATAAGGCCTATGATTACCCTAAGATTGCCCGGGGGATCACAGTCCAGGAGTTTCTCGAAGCCATGGATTGGGCCGATCAATATAATTTGACCAATCTTGATCCCAAATCAGTCTCTGTTAGAAAATTCTACGCGGCAATGCATAAGAATTAGCCCCAGATCCCCGGCAACCTCCACCCACAATACTTGCACCGTCCGGCTACCAGGTGCATACTCCCAACCATATACCCTGTCCGTTGGATGACCTGTTTTTTACATTTGGGGCAGTAGGTGTTCCAGGCCTCATGGGACGGGACATTTCCGATGTAGGCATATTCGATTCCGCATGAGAATGCCGTTTCCCTTGCCTTTTCAAGGGTAGAGACGGGTGTTGGAGGCAAGCGTTTCAATTTGTGCAACGGATAAAACCGGTTGAAATGGATTGGAACATCCGGGCCCAGCTCATCGCGAATCCACAGGCACATCTCCCCAAGCCTTTTCATATCATCATTCTTGGTTGGTATGATCAGGTTAGTGATCTCCATATGGACGCCTTCATTTCGGATGATCTTGAGGGTTTCCAGGACTGGACCCAGTTCGCCGCCGCACAATTCGCTATAGAAGCTCTCCTCAAATCCCTTCAGATCAATCTGCACAGCATCAAGGATTTTGCACAATCTCCTCAGCGGCTTCTCCTTGATAAACCCATTGGTGTGGATCACATTGAGAAGCCCCGCTTTTTTGGCTTCCTTGCAGGTATCCAACATGTACTCATAGAAGATGGTCGGTTCCACATAGGCGTAGGCTATGGCAGGGGCCCTCATGTCCTTTGCCCTCTTCACAAGGCTTTTAGGAGACATTTCATAGCTGTACACATCCTCCGGGGAGGCTAGAGCGATTTCCCAATTCTGGCAAAACTTGCACGTGAAATTACACCCGGCGGTGGCAATGGAGAGGGCCATAGTCCCTGGAAGGACATGGAAGAAGGGCTTCCTTTCAATCGGATCAAGATGAATGGCACAAGGGTTGCCGTAGACCAGACTGATAAGTTGGCTGCCCCTGTTCTCCCGAACCTTGCAAAACCCCCTTTCACCCTCCTTCAAAGAGCATTCTTTGGGGCAGAGTTCGCAGACGACGCGACCGCCTCCGAGAGGCCGAAAATAGGGAGAGACCTTTGTTTTGATAAGACCCCTTTGGGGCATTTTCGCCCAAAGGTTCGGAGTTCCGGAGAGAGGGGAAACACAAGCAGCGCAGAAACTTGCGGCACAAAGCCTCAAAAATCCTCGCTTTGTCATTTTCCCTTGTCCTGGGTTGTGGCGCCGTTCTTTAATGTGCTCCTCCACGCTCTGCGCTCCTTTGACCCCATTGTTAAAGCAGGCTAGATGCGGTGGGTGAAGATATTTTACCTAATCAAAAACTATCATGGTCGAAAAAATTGCACAAGCGATCAAAAAAATCGGTAAAAACAAAATATTCTATGATGTTTCAACATACCCACTATCTACCCATTTTCCTCAAGTTTTTACCCATAGATACCGATATAAATGCTGGAAAAGTGCGAGTTCTTAAGTGAAACAGTTTTCCTTCTCTTCGTATTCATTTTTTCTCTTTAATTGGGATTGCCATTGTTTAGGTCGCTCAAGTCAAAAATTATCTTTTTTGTCTCCCTTGTGATGGTTGTCACGGCCATTGCGATCATGTATTTCACGCACAGGGATGTGGGAAGAGCCATGCTTGGGGCGGAGAAAGCCTCGGCCCATAATGTCCTCCGGCTTGTAGAGCTCAATATCCAAGGGGGATACAATAAACTTCTCGCCGACAAAATTGATATGATCGTGGGTGCAACCCAGAATCTTAAAAATGCGACTTCCGTCTATTCATCCATCCTCGAAAGCAATCGCGCTCTTGTCAATAAAGAGCAATTATCAGCCAAAGAAGCCCAAGAAAGATCTTTGGAATGGATAAGAACCGTTCCCTTCGCAAACGCCGAGCTCTTTGTCATCAACAGACTTGGAAGTATCCTCGCTCACCCTGATCCCCGGATTGAAGGGACCTCTATAGCCCTCATGGAGGACATAAAAGGCAGGCCTATTTCTGAGATTGTAGGGAAAGAGGACCAGAACCGCTCAGGAGATGATTTTGCGGTGTTTTTTTGGGAAGATCCATCGAAGGGAAAGGGCAGAAAAAAAATGGGGCATTTTGAGACCTTTTCTCCCTGGCAATGGACCGTGGGGGCCTTGGCAGATTTCGGTGAGATCGAGGCACAACATCATGCAAAGGTGGAAAAGATACTGGATGTCCTCCACGCCAATTTTTCCCAGATCCGAATCGCAGAGAGCGGCGGCGCCTTTCTTTTTAACGGAAAAGGTAAAATGCTCATTCCCCCGCGGGACGAACAGGATAAAGATTACCTTTCCGGCACGAACGAAGCGACAAATAGGCCAATTCTCGATGATCTCATGCAGGCAGCACGCAATCCCGATCAATCCATCCTTTATCGGGTGGCTTCCACTGATGGAAATCAGCTCATGGAGGCCCATGTGAAGCTCTTCAAGGCCCTGGACTGGTACATAGTCGTTGCCGTTCCAGTAGAAGAGATCAACCAACCCGCCAAAGCCCTTGTTCTAAGGCAAAGCTTGATCATTGCCATGATCTTCCTCGTTTGTCTCGTTGTGGCCTATTTTCTTGTATCCAGGATTTCACGCCCTCTAAACACCTTGGCCAAGTACGCCAAAGACCTTCCCAACAACAATTTTTTGGAAGAGGAGGATGATTCATCTCCGCTGGAAAATCTCCCAAAAAGATTCAAGGATGAAGTCAATAATCTGGGTGAGGCCTTTGTCCTTATGAGGACCCAGCTCAAAAAGAACATTAAGAGTCTGCTCGATGCCGAAACCAAGTTTCGCACAATCCTTGGAACCGTCAAGGAAGGTGTTTTTGAGACGGATCTTCAGGGGCGATTGACCCTTTTCAATGATTCGGTCTGCAAAATACTGGGACATCCTCGATTTGATTTGCTGGGCAAAGACATAAAAACCTTTATGACCCCCAAATCTTCGGAAAAGATTCGGGATGTCTCCAAGACCGTTTATAAAACAGGTGAATTCGGCGAACTTTGGGATTGCGAAATCATACAGGATGACGGCGGCATCAGTGTAGTTGAGATTTCAGTCTACCTCATAAAAGACCGGAACGGAAAACAGGCGGGATTCAGAGGGATTGTGCGAGATGTATCTGAACGCCTAAAGGCGGAGAAGGATAAAAAAAGGCTTGAAGCGCAATTGCTCCAGGCCCAAAAGATGGAGGCGATCGGCACCCTGGCCGGAGGCATCGCTCATGATTTCAACAACGTTCTTTCGGCAATTATGGGATATACTGATCTGGTCCTAGAGGACTGTCAACCGGGCAGTCAAACCCAAAGCAACCTGAATGAAGTCATCAAGGCCGGGACGCGAGCCAGGGAGTTGATCCAGCAGATACTCACCTTCAGCCGACAAACAGAGCAGGAACTCAAACCGGCCAAAATCACGCCTATCGTGAAAGAGTCACTAAAATTTCTTCGGGCATCGACACCTGCAACGATTGAAATTCGGCAGGATATCCAAGCAAAAGAGGACATCGTTCTATGTGACCCCACCAAAATACACCAAGTCCTCATGAACTTGTGTACCAATGCCATTTACGCCCTTATGAATGAAAAGGGAGGCACGCTTGAGGTAACGATGCAAAACCTGTTTCTTCAATCCGAAGACAATGTCAAAGACCTCGACCTTGCTCCGGGTAACTATCTTAGACTCACCGTAAGTGATACTGGCGATGGCATGGATTCGACAACTCTAAAGAGGATATTTGACCCCTACTATACGACCAAAGAAAAAGGTAAGGGCACAGGATTGGGTCTGTCTATTGCTTTGGGAATTGTTAAAAGCCATAATGGAACAATTACCGTCTATAGCGAACCCGGCAAAGGAACCACTTTCAATATCTATTTCCCCTGCAACGAACAGAAGGCCAATCCAGAACAAAGCATTGAACCCGATCCCATACCCTATGGCAATGAAAAGGTCCTCTTTGTCGATGACGAAAAATCTCTAGTCAAAATGGGCAAACAGATGCTCGAACGGCTGGGTTATGACGTCATCACCAAAACCAGCAGTCAAGAGGCACTCGATGATTTTCGAACCCGACCTCATCATTTTGACTTGGTGATTACGGATCTGACCATGCCCAAGATGACGGGTGTAGAGTTGGCAAGGGTGATCACAAAAATTAGATCCGACATCCCTATTATCCTTTGCACGGGTTTCAGTGAAAAAATGACCAAGGAGATGGGACTCGAGGTCGGTATTTGCGAGATCGTGATGAAACCGATTGTGAAGGGTATATTTACAAAGACAATCAGAAAAGTATTAGATAATCGAGGAGATAGGTTCTCAAACGAAGTCGACCGCTGGCCGAGTAAAAGTGCCGCATAGGCAACAAATACTTATGCACAACAAATGGGGTGACCGATTATCCTAATGTACCTGTTTGATCTCGCCTTTTTTATTCTTTTTCGAACCTTCCCTTAGATTCCCTCTATGCTCTTGCTCCTGGTACTTTTCCTGGATGTGCCTGGGGCTCATGTTCAGACAAGTTGTTAAGCAATAACCAACGGGAACCCGCCCGCCTTTTGGACACCGGACGATCTGCGCCATTTTTCTCCCCTTTCATAAAATATGACAAATGAATTACACCCAAAAACCCTTTTCCTCATCCAAGATGCCTCGGCATTTCCTACAGAAGTCAATGCCTTAAAACGCTCACAGAGGTATTTAAAGGCTAGCCGGACATCTTCCTAAATTATGAATTTCGCAAGAATCGTACCATCGCCCAGAATGATATTTTGATCCATATTATCAGTCAGTTGCCGGATTTCGCCTGAAAAACAAGATCATGCGGTGGGATGTTTGTTTCCTACCCGTGGAAATATGTTCCGAAGAACCTATTATTAGTGAGAAGAAAGGCCCCTTGGCTAAAATCGGTTTATGGTCTTATTTATAATGAAGGATGTTTAGGATTTGTTAAATGCTTGAGGAATTCCATTAGGGTTGCTACAGATCAGAAAAAAAGGGCCGAGTTTCCCCGGCCCTAGCCTTATGTGTTGCGATCGTTTTTATGTTTACCTTCGGGTGAGTGAATTCAATGCATTCACATATGATTGGGGAAAACTCTGCTAGAATTTTCTCTTAAAAAGACACGATGCCCACATCTTTTTATTGTCGCTGTCATGGCAGTATGAGCAATCCTTCACCGTCCAGTGATCCTTGGCCTTATGATTGAGATATTCGGTAAATTTATGATCAAATTCACTGCTGTCAGAATTAAAGGTCTCATGGAGGTATTTGCTTTCCACGGGTATCACCTCCCTTTTCCGAATTCCTAAAATCAAAATAATAACCAACCCATTTGAAATCAAGAAGCGCTACTCACCCCTCTACTTTGATCTCCTTTGCATTAGACCCTTGAAAATACCCATTACCGCCTTATTTTAGGATTGTAAAACTCAAGTAATGATCTCTAAAAGCCGATATTCCAGTATTTAGGGCGAATCCTTTGGTGTGCCTTTTGCGTATTGTAGAATTGGGTTTTGGGGACGTCTACTTGAGGAGATTAAATAGATCGGATGATTGAGATTAGCATGTCAAAATTAGAAAAAATCGAAAAGATGTGTGCCGTTAAAGAACTGGGTTTCGACTACGGTGAAGAAGAAAATACGGAGCGTGAACGGGAACCTCTGTTTGAAAAAGAGAAATCCTACCCTGATGACGGGCAAAAAGATGTTTCTCTGAGACTCTATTTCAGGGAAATGGCACGGGTGTCTCTTTTAACTAGGGAGCAAGAGGTTGCCATTGCCAAGCGCATCGAGAACGGCCAGAAGGCCGTTGCCGAGGTCCTGTTTAGTTATCCCCCTCTTATCCGATACCTTTTTTGCGTTGCGGATCAGTTGCAGGCCAGCAAAGGGGAAACATTAGATGACGATGTTGAACTCCCTTCGGACAAGGGACAGACGGGATATCTTTATGAAAAGATAGAGGCCCTTGCGGGGTTGTCCAAAAAGCTCACCCTTCTCAGAAAAAAGCGCTCAACGGATTCCAAAATAAAGAAAGAGCAAAGGGCTATCCTTCGCAAAATGCAGACAAAGTTCAGGGCCCTAAATCTCTCGGATCGCGACATAGATAGAATAATCCAGCATCTTTATACCTATGTGGAAAAGATTGAGTGCGCTGAAAAGGAGATTGAAAAGTGTGAAAGGGAATCGGGGCTCCCGCGAAAAGAGCTCCAAAAACTATTCGGCACCGCTAGAAAAAAGCCGCAGCCAAAAAATAGAAAGCTCATAAAGATAGGAGAAAAGATCCGCCCGGCCTTCCTGGAAATCAAAAAGATTGAAAAGGAAATCAAAACCAAGAGCAGACAACTCAAAGAGGATTTCAAGAAGGCCCAGATGGCACAGGCAGACACCAAAGACGCCAAACACGAACTCGTTAAAGCCAACCTGCGCCTTGTGATCAGCATTGCAAAAAAGTATGTCAACCAAGGGCTTCACCTTCTTGATCTCATTCAAGAAGGCAATATCGGGCTCATGCGGGCCGTGGATAAGTTCGATTATCATAAGGGATTTAAGTTCAGCACATACGCAAAGTGGTGGATATGGCAAGCAATAAACCGAGTGATTAAGAACCAGGCCCAGACCATTCGAATTCCTGTTCATAAAACGGAAATTATCAATAAGGTGGGAAGAGCCAGCCAGCAGCTGCACCAGGCCCTGGGACGGAAGCCTGCACCTGACGAGATTGCCGAAAAAACAAAGCTCCCCTTCGAGGAAGTGATGGAAGTCCTTGAGATAATAAGCCGGAGACACACTGTCTCATTGGAGAGCCCCATTGGAGACACGGACGCTTCGCTGGTGGACGTTATTGAGGACAAAAGAGTTGTTTCCCCCGAAACGGCCGTGATCCAAAGAAATATGGCAGAGCAAACCCATATGATCCTCTCCACACTGACCCCGAGGGAAGAAAGGATACTTCGAAAAAGATTTGGAATTGGTGAAAAGGCTGAACAAACTCTACAAGAAGTAAGTCAAGAATTTGGTTTGACCCGTGAGCGTATTCGTCAAATCCAAGCAAAAACCCTCAAAAAGCTGCGGCATCCCAGCAGACGCGGCAACCTTGAATCCCCTACCGAGTAAACTTTGATGAAAGGGCATTGGACTCCACGAGGCATGGATTTCCTTCGGAGACCATTGCCCTATAAAATCAGGGTCCTGTGTGCCAAGTCGGATAGGTTAAACCTACCCTTTCACCAAAATGAAACGCACTTCTGAAGATTCATTGCGGTGCAGATTTTTGCGAAACCGAATTCTTTGACTTAATAGGGCAACTAGGATATTTAGTGGCCATAATTGTATCTCATTGAAATTCTTCTGTGCTTCATCTTAAACAAAAAGGGAGCATCTCCCCGGCTTATAATGATCACTGATATAGCGAAGGACAAACACATTTGCCTGCCGTGAATAACCTGCCCGAAAAGTCGCCATTTAGAATAACCAATATCCGTCAGTTTATCGCCTTTCGTATTTTCTTTAACGCGAGATTTTACTACCCCGTATTCACTATCCTTTTTCTGGACTTCGGCCTGAGCCTTGAACAGTTTGCTTTGCTTAATGTCGCTTGGGCAATCACTATCGTACTTCTGGAAGTGCCATCCGGCGCCTTAGCCGACACCATTGGTCGACGCAATCTTCTTGTATGTGCCGGTGTATTGATGGTGATGGAAATGGTGCTCCTTTGTTTCGCGCCGCGAGGAAATCCCGATCTCTTATTTGCAGTCTTTCTCGTCAATCGTGTCCTGAGCGGGACTGCGGAGGCCGCTGCAAGCGGCGCCGACGAAGCCCTCGCCTATGATTCTCTGAAACAGGAAGGCCATGTTGGGGATTGGGGACGCGTCCTCGAAAGACAAATGCGTGCCCAGTCTATCGCTTTTATTGGCGCCATGAGTCTAGGGGCAGCTGTCTATGATCCCTCGCTGATGCAAGGTGTTGCTGATTTTTTTGGTCTTGATATATCTCTTGAACAGGGTGTCACGCTAAGGTTCCCCCTTTTCCTTACCTTGTTTATGGCTGTTATGACTCTTGTTACGACTCTTCGGATGCACGAGGTAGGACCAAGCCTCATGTCCAATAACGATCTTGGAAATGGCGTCACCATAAAGGATGCCTTTCTTTTAACGTTTCGAGCCGGTCGTTGGATATTAAAGACACCCTTCGCCCTGGTGATCATTGCCGCCGGTTTGCTCTTCGACAGTACAATCCGTATGGTTATAACCCTTAATAGCCAATACTATCGGCTTATTCAAATTCCTGAGGCGTCCTTCGGGCTGATAGGGGCTGGAATGGCTGTTCTCGGGCTTTTTATTCCACGCATCGCATTAGGTCTCGTGGAAAGACACAGCCCCGCCTTTAATCTGGGGATTCTCTCTACCTTAACCCTGGTTGGTCTTATCGGAATGGTTCCTTTTTTCCCTCTATTCGGGCTCTTCCCGGTATTGCTTCTTTTTAGTGTGATGTATCTTCTGGGCTTTTTCATTAGTCACTATCTCAATAGGATCACCGATTCAGAACAGAGGGCCACCGTCCTCAGTTTCAAAGGACTTTCTCTGAACCTGGCCTATGGTTTAATAGGCGTCCTCTATTCCCTTCTCCTGGTTTTTCTGAGAGGCAGGATAGCCGCGGCCCCAACCCATCTTGGGGGACTTGGGCTTGAGGATAGTGTGTTTATGGAATCCATCGGCTGGTTCCCTGGTTATTTTATTCTGACCTTTTTGGTCCTTCTCCTTTTCGCCTGGTGGCAAATGCGGCGAAGCGATGAATTCAAAAGGATTCCAAATACAGGGACCTAGTGTCCGCCCCTCAAATACCTTCATTAGGTCTGATTTTCCATCAGCTGCCGACAAAAGTATGCAAAACCAATCCCTAAAGGGTCAAACATCTGGCGCATTGTCAAAGACAAAATAGGCCGAGCCTCCTACTGAATAAAACTGAATGCGGCCCTTAACCTTATCTATCTGTTATTGCAAAGGATATGTTTGTTTCGGCGTTGGCACGATTTCTGCTTTAATAGTGATTGACTCAAAGAAATTCCCCATTATATAGGAGGTCGATAACACACGCTTTATGACGAGGCGGATAGGGCGTGGTGGAATCTTAGGATTGTTCTTATGTTAAAAGCAAATAGGCAAAATTATGTCGTGAATAAGCAGTGGAAACGGGGGATCATTATTTTGATTTCCTTTCTGATTCTGGTCCAAGGACTTCTCTTAACCAGTCTTTGCAGAGCAGGAGAACCTTTTCCTCTATACCCCATCATGAAGCCGAATGTGGAATTCTGGAAAAAGGTTTATACGAAGTATTCAACGGAGCAGGGAATCATTCATGACAGCGAAAATCTCGATGTTATATATGAAGTGATCCGCCTCAAAAAACGCGAACAGCCCGGTGCAACCAGGACAAACAGATACCGGATCAAAAATGCCAAGAGTAAGTACAAGAAGATCCTTTCCCAATTAGCCAAAAATCCATCAATCCCTTCCCCTGAAGCCAGGCGTGTCGCAGCCTTGTTTGGGCCAAACGCTTCCCGGAGGACCTATCGGAAGTCCATGAATGACATTCGGTGCCAGGTGGGGCAGAACAACCGGTTCAGGGAAGGACTTATTCGTTCAGGCGCCTACCTGGATGAGATAAGGGGGATATTGCGTTCATACGGCGTTCCCGTCGATTTAGCCTACCTCCCCCACGTGGAATCATCTTTTAACCCCAAGGCCTACAGCAAGTTTGGGGCGGCCGGCATCTGGCAATTCACCCGTTCAACAGGCAAGCGTTTCATGAAAGTGGGATATACACTGGATGAAAGACGTGATCCCATCCGAGCAACCCATGCGGCCGCTCGACTCCTAAAAGAAAACTACGAAAAACTTGGGACCTGGCCCTTGGCAATTACTGCCTATAATCACGGCGCAGCAGGCATGTCCCGTGCCAAAAAAAAGAAAGGCAGCTACCCGGCCATATTCAAGGGGTATAAGTCCAGGCTTTTCAGATTTGCTTCTCGCAACTTTTATTCGGAGTTTTTGGCGGCCAGGGTATTGGCCAAGAACCACAGGGAGTATTTTGGACAACTTAAGTTTGACAAACCGCCCAGGACTTTCGAAGTGAAACTTGAAGGGTACGCAACAATAAAAGACCTTGCCCGTTTCTATGAAGTCAGTTTGAACACCATCCGAGACTTTAACCTCGCGCTACGCGAACCGGTATATAGGGGGCAAAAATTCGTACCCAAAGGGTACAGGCTTCGATTACCCCAACGGGTCGGTCAGAAACCTTTGCGTTTGGCAAGCAAACCACCGGACAGCATTTATAAGTCGCATCAAAAACGCAGCCGCTTCTACACGGTTCGGAAAGGAGATACTGCCGGAAAGATCGCTAAGATGCACCGCATCAAACTATCAGACCTGATTATGGCAAACAATCTCAATTCAAGGGCAACAATTTATGCTCTCCAGAATCTCAGAATCCCAGGGCCGGATGAAGATCTTCGTCGTTTAGCCATGGTCGATTCCATCAACAAAAAGAAAAGAAAAGCCAAACCCAGGCCACCCAGCCCTGAGGGAAAAGGACAGTCGGTAAAGACAACGAAACCAGAACCCCAGAAAGAGATTCCACAACCTAAACAAAAAGAGCAACTCGCAAAATTGGAGTTGCCTTCTATCAACCCGGCGGTTGTCACCAGCAATTTGCATGTTGAACGGCTAATCGAAAAAAAAGGAAAGCGTATCGGAATCATTCGCGTGGAGGCGGAAGAAACCTTAGGGCACTATGCCGATTGGTTGAATACCCCCACAAAAAGCATTAGACAACTGAACGGTTTCAGATTTGGCAAGCCCATAAGGACCAGCCAACAGGTCAAAATCCCCTTGGTAAAAATATCAAAGGAGGAATTTGAAGAGAAACGGTTTGAATATCATAAGGAGATAGAAGAAGACTTCTTTGAGTCTTACAAAATTGAGAGTTTGAAAATGTATCGTATTAAAAATGGGGATAACATATGGTCCCTTTGCACTGAGAAGTTTGAAGTGCCTTTCTGGTTAATCAAAAAATACAACCCCGACCTCGACTTTAATGAACTGCATCCTTTACAAGAGGTAAACATCCCAGTAGTAGCGCCTGTAGGCTAGTTAGAGCCCACAACTACTTGACTTCCCCAGCATTGCAAAATAAAAACCCTGTCTAACAGCGATCCAGCTCATAGGATATAGCATCTTGAAAACTCCTTAAAGGGGCTAATTCTTTAGTTTCTTTGCCGACTCAAATTCCGAAAACCGAAACACGACGCACACATGGTAAAAGAAAGCCAACAAAAAGATTTCTCTTTGGAATCCTTTTTAAAGACCTATGACACCGACCAATCGGATGTAAAGGTCAGGGGGAGGCATTTTCATTTTTACTTGCCCAAAACGCTGGAGGGCTTTATCGACTCCGAAGATCCGCTCCGTGATTTCCCGCTTTGGGCCAAGCTGTGGGAAGCGTCTCTTGTTCTGGCGGATTATCTCGCAGGGATGACCGTTGAACCTGAAATGAGATTTCTTGAAATTGGCGCCGGCGTGGGTTTGGTAAGTATCATTGCCGAACGCTTTGGACACGGTATGACCATGACTGAATATAATCCACAGGCTCTGGCTTTCGCCAGGGCGAATGCCCTGTTAAATCACTGCACAAACCTTCAAATAGTAAAGCTCGATTGGAATGATCCTGATCTGGATGGGCGTTTCGATTACATCGTGGGTTCAGAAGTCGTCTATCTTGAAAAGGATTTTAAACCACTGTTGAATCTTTTCGACTCCCTGCTCAAACCTGGAGGAGAGATCCTTCTTTCCGCTGAACTGAGAAAGACCAATGTTGAGTTTTTTAGACAGATGCAAGAATCCTTCAAGATTGAAGCCCGCAAAAAGAGACTACGCTCCTCTGAAAAGGATATCTCCTTGGTTCTTTGTCGAATGATTCCCCGAAGACCCTATTAGGGAAATGTGGCAAGGAATTTCCGCACAAAGGACCGGGTTTTGAAACAGGGTCCCATCTCTTTGCACGCAGAAGCGGATTTTACTCATAGTCTGTGTCCGGATTGCGCCGAAAACATCCGTACCGAAATGCAAGCTATCAAAATATCCAGGAAATAACGATCGGCGTCTATAATCGGTCTTCCATCACTATACAAATAATCACCCCAGAAACACCAATCCCTCCCATAGGAAAGATCTCTCAAAAGTCTTCGCCTGTCACGACAATAAGGTCATAGGCAGACTTCCAGGTCAATGGCTTCAGCACCGTGTCCTTACCTAGGCGCGATGCAAGTTTCTGCCCCTTGCTTTTTGCTCTATTCTTGAAGTAGACGGTGTTTTGAGTGAAGTTGCTGCGAGGCGCCTTTCCGATGGAATGGATCTCATACCCTAACTTCTTGAGTTTGGTAGCCATTGACTTCGCCGACCCGATGTCACCGTCCCCACTGAGGACGCTAATCTTCACCGGCTTTTCCTTCTTCTCTACACTTTTTGCCGGCGGTGTCCGCTTTTCTTCGACTTTTCTTTTGGCCATCTGCTCCACGAGGACCTTGTTCTCCCCGCGGATCCTATCATTTTCCTCTTTCAGCTTCTCAATATCCCTGTTGAGAAGTCTGTTTTTGTCCTTTGCCTTAGCGATCTCCCGTTCAGATTCGTCACGAATCCTTTGTTTTTCCTTTTCCAGAATCTCAATCCGCTTCTGCAAGTTTGTGTTCATGACTTCAAGCTCCAGCGGATCCTTTTTAGGGCTGCCCTTAAAATAATCCAGCACGACACACCCTTGAATTGCAAAAGACAAATAAGCCATAAGAATAAACAGTAGCGTTTTCATGAACACCCCCCCTGCTTCTAAAAGAAGCAATCTATTTCTATTAACACAGGAACGAAAATTGATCTGGAGCCCCACGGGTAATCCCGCGGTCCCTTTTAGTTACCCGTCTTTCCATCCTTCGTAGCAGATTACTGCGGAGGACGGGCGCCTTCGGCTACGACGCGGTTATCCGCCTCAATTTTGGGGCGACATCGCGCCGTAGCCTAAATATGTTTGCGCATTCACTTACGGAGAAGCCCCTGGTCTTCTGCGGAGGCGGATAAATTCTACCTATGCACCAATAGGAAGGTCAAGAGATTAAGTCAAGCCTTGCTCCACCATCAATGGGCATCATCTCTCCGCTAAATGGGAGGGGTCTTCGCCTAACATCTAGTGCCCTGCTGGTGAACAGGGATAGTCCTTAGGGTGTTGATTACTTAAAATGAGCACCATCCAGATAATATTGCACTCTCACGGGATGGGAAAAGGGGCTGAAAGGGGTTCATTGCCATTCGCGGATCTGTGGTTATGTTCTGGTGTAGAATCCATTTACCCTACATGAAATTGAAAAAAGTGAAGAGATGAAAATGAATAAAACACGTTTTATCATCGTCCTTGGTATCCTATTCCTCTTTTGTTTTTCAACAAACGATATGCTTGCCCAAACCCAAAGCCATACCGGAGTTCCAAGAATCAGTATTGATGGCCTCAAAAAACTACTGGGAAGCCACGACCTGATACTTATTGATGTCCGTTCAAACAATAACTGGTCGAAGAGTAACCGCAAAATCACCAGAGCTCTGCGAGAAGACCCAAGAGATGTAGTGGCCTGGCTGCAAAAGTATCCAAAGGAAAAGATGATTGTCCTCTACTGAGATTGAAAGGACGAAGCGACCAGTGCCCGTGTGGCAGTGATGTTGATCAGAGCAGGGTATAAGCGAGTTTTCGCGCTCAAAGGGGGGTGGCGAGAATGGGTGGATGCGGGCCATCCGGTCGTCAAGAAGTGAAGCTTCCCTCGCTTATGCGTAGGGAATCCTGGCGGAGGCGAGTAATTAATCAGTTGTCCTACACTGGTTTTTAAATTATAATCCTGACCGCTTTGAATACCTTAGTCTAGTTGCTGGGCGATATTACTAAATATGAGATGGCGTTTCGGGCTGCGTGAGAGGGAAAGGTCTGAAACTGCCGCATGAATGAAAGGTTGATAAGGAGGAATCAAATGGAAGACGTCTGTTACACCCGAGAAGCAGCTCTGGAAATGGCGATAGAAATGGAAGCAAAGAGCATTGATACATATAAAACAGCCTATGTGAAAATTGATGATCGCCGTGTCAAAGATTTGGTTAAGGAGCTGGCGCTCGAAGAATTGGGCCACAAATATGCCTTGGAAAGGGCTTTTTTTGAGGAGACGGTTGCACTTCACGATGCAGGCGAGAACGAAGGCCCGAGCATGAACCTAAGCCTTTTGTTAGCAGAAAAGCCCTTGGATGCCGGGGCAACGGACCAGGATGTCATGATTCATGCCATTCATGAGGAAAAGCGTTCCGCGGATTTCTATAAAAAATTCTCTGAACAATGTGGCGAAGCCCCTATGGGGGAGATGTTTGAGAAGCTACGAAAAGATGAGGAGAATCATCTCGCTAAATTAGAAAAGACCTACGAAAGCGTTTTCATGAAGGAGATGTGAAGCTCCACCAGCAGGAGCTGGTGGCTTATTCACTTGCTTCGGAGCGGAATCCTCCGAAGCGTACCCTACTACGCTCCTAAGGGAGATTCGAAAGGTACCGCCTTCGCCAGCCATCCCCCGAGGGGAATCGGGGACTTTCGCGAAGGAGGGTAAAGACACCTGATCTTCAGATTTGCGGGGAATCGATTGGTTCGATCTGCGATAATTGACCAAATTCCAGTTAGATGGTGTGTTGAAATTATTGAAGAGGAGGATTGATACATGGCTGACGACAAAATGCCACACCCGGGACATGAGGAGCACCTTTGCTATCTGCATAATATCGGGTATGTCCAAACGAATCTGAATGACTATAAAAAGCTCCTGGAAAATGCACGGTTTGTCTGCAAGAATTGTGGTCGCGCGGCTCAAAGTGACAATCATCTCTGTGCCCCGGAAGAAATTTAGTTCTATTGCGGTGAATCCCCGACCCATTTGGAGATTCACGCTAACTGCCTTCACAGAAAAACACCGCCCACAACAAGCCAAAATTGGTATTGTCGCGTGGGTCTTGGAAAGATGAATATGAGAGTATTGGGTATTTACGGAAGTCCTCGCAAAGGCGGAAATACGGATCAGTTATTGGACAAGGCCCTGGAAGGCGCTCAGTCTGCAGGCGCCGAGATTGTACGCGTGTACGCCCGGGATCTCACCATGACCGGGTGCATCGAATGCGGGGGATGTGACGAAACAGGGGTGTGCGTGCTTAAAGACGATATGACAATTGTCTATCCGCTTTTTGAGGAGGCCGAGGTCGTCTTTCTTGCTTCGCCGATCTTCTTCTACGGGCTCACGGCTCAAGTAAAGGCAATCGTCGATCGATCCCAGGCCATGTGGTCTAAAAGGATGATCGAGAAAACCCCTCAAGAGAGAAAAACCTATGACCACGGACGAGGTTACCTCATCGCCGTGGGGGCCACAAAGGGAAAAAACCTTTTCTCGGGCGTTGAACTGGAAGTGAGATATTTCTTCGATGCCCTTGATATGAGTTATGAGGGAGGTCTCCTGTTGAGTGGCCTTGAGAAAAGAAAAGCCGTGAAGGAAAACCCTGAGACCCTTGATCAGGCCTTTGAATTGGGGAAGAAGGCCGCGTCAACTTAACGACCCATTCAATCTTTTGAATCACCACCACAGGATTTTGATCCGCTATGATGGTTTTGCAATTATTGCCCTGAGATTGCTTTTGAGTTTACGAAGCCCCGCCCTTGCAAGCGAGGATTTCCCGTACCTTTCCTTAAATTCTTTTTCGTTCATAGTGAGGAATTTTTCCGTCTCCGGGAGTATCACATCACATGTGTCCGCCCCTTTGTTAAAGGGACATGCCTCCTGACACCTGTCACATCCGAAAAAACAATTACCCATAAGGTGGCCCGTCTGGGTTTCGATTTCATCTTGCGACTCGATGGTTAGATAGGAAAGACACTTTGATGCATCTATTGAGAAGGGCTCCTCCAATGCACCGGTAGGACAGGCTTCTATGCATTGCATGCATTCCCCACACTGAATCATCACCCTATCCGGCGCCTCAAAAGCCAAATTTGCAGTCGTCAACATCTCTGCGAGATAGAAATAGGATCCCTGTCCGGGTATGATCAGCATATTGTTCTTTCCAATAAAACCCAGGCCGGCAGAATAGGCATAGCTTCTTTCGAGAATGGGCGCCGAATCGACGCATATCCTTGTTCGAGCACCCTTGTGCATATCTCCTATCATGTCGGCCAAGGGCCTGCAAAGCGCCTTCAGTCTGTCGTGATAATCATTTTCTGAGGGTTGTGAATACCTTGAGACGCTGTAGCCATCAGGCGTACAGGGTTTATCCGAAAAATAGGGATAGGCCAGGGAAACGATGGTCCTGCATCCCTCAAGAAGTCTGGAAGGTTTCTCCCGCACATCCCTGTGACGCTCTAACCATGTCATGTCCGCATGTTTTCCTTGGGATATGCGGGTTATAAATTGGTCAAAAAATATGGGTTTCTCAGCCTTTGAAAAACCCGCGGCAATAAATCCAATATCCTTTGCCTTTTTTAGTAGTGGTGTGAGCACGTCTTTTTGTCTCTATTAGAAACCACTTAATTCTGAAAGCAACAACTGGCAGGAACGGAGGCTGTGAAAATCGTCCCCCGTTTGGGTCCTGGCAAATAATGGGGTTATCCGTAAAGAGGGGTGTCAAGGCCAAAGGGTGTGAGGCTTTCGTACCCATTTTCTGTAACAAGAATTGTCTGCTCAAATTGCGCGGAAAGAGATCCGTCGTTGGTCACCGCCGTCCAATTGTCTTCCAGTATATGGAGATCTTTGTTGCCAAGGTTAATCATGGGCTCAATTGTAAACACCATACCTGGGATAAGGATGACTCCTCTACCCCTTTGACCGAAATGGGGAATTTGAGGGGCTTCATGGAAATCAAACCCAACGCCATGCCCGACAAATTCTCTCACAACCGAACAACCCGCGCCCTCCGCATACTTTTGTATAGCCCAACCGATATCCCCTACCCTATTCCCCGGTTTGACCATGGCTATCCCGGCCTTCAGGCTTTCTCTGGCAACATGGACTATCCTGTGGGCATCGGGCTCCGGTTTGCCGACGAAAAAGGTCTTACTGGTGTCAGCATAGTACCCGTCCAATATCGGAGTCACATCGATATTGGCGATATCCCCCTCTTTTAGGACACGATCGCCGGGTATACCGTGACAAATCTCTTCATTTACAGACACGCAGACGCTTTTTGGAAAGCCCCGATAATTTAATGGGGCCGGCACCGCCCCGTTTTGAATCGTGAATTCGTGGACAATCGTGTTGATTTCTTCCGTGGATATCCCCGGTTCAACATGCTTCTCCACAAGATCCAGAGTATCCAAAGCGATTCGCCCGGCCTTGATTATGGCTTCCACATCTTCCTGTTCCTTGACCCGAATATTATGCTGCTGGAGGTATCTTTTTTTAATGTCTTCGAAATTTGTTTTGTCTTTACCGAGACAGCATTTCTTGTATTTTAGCCCGCTCCCGCAGGGACAGGGATCATTGCGTCCGACCTTCAGAGCCTTATCCTTCATCAACATGTCGCATGAACTCCGATTCCATTTTTTTTGCTTCACAGGTATGTCTTATCTGATTGGATTCTCATCGCATTAGCGCCCGTGAACTATAACAGAACCGCAATTCCAATTCAATCCATTGAAGACCGCCGCAGACGCATATCTTCGAATGCTTCTTGATAAATGATGCTTGATCGGTTACGTAGCTTAATTCGTATCTGGATTGGAACCCTCTTCTCGTCGGCAAAGGGGACATTTTAGCAAGATATGGCATGGACATTGAATGATAGTTGTCATAGTTAATCAGCCTGTAGGCCATTGTTGAATCTATAGGGTTTCAGATAATGATTTTGGCAAGGCCAGAGAGACATTTTCGAGTAAGGCGTACATAGATGGTGCGTCGTCGAGAAAATCGACCGATAACGCAGTCCAAAATCTTTATCTGGAAGCCGATGGAAGAGATTTACTATGAAATGTAATTGCGGCGGCAGGATAGTATTGGTTAAAAGGTGAGCGGGGATATTCATGTGCTGCAGGTCTTGCGGCCTTGAGAGACCTCTTAAACCCGAAGATATCACCGATGAAATAGAGGAACAGCTGGCCTATATTCGGTGTGATCGAATCTAAAGCCGAAGCTGCAATTGGGGCGGGTGTTATTCCGCAAAGGATCTTAGGAACCAAAGCTATTTGCATCCACGCTCAGCAAAACCGACGCCCTAACCTTCGACGGTAACACCTCGATGCAATTTCTGATACCCTGTTCCACATCCGGAAATGCAAGATTTTTTTTCACAAACCGATCGATATCCTCTGAGTTTGCTTTTTGCATCTCCCTTGCAATGGCATGGGTTGCAAGTGGTGCTTCCTCATATTTATTCAACAAATAGGCAAATGATAGGGCTACAGTTAACATGGGCATAATTGAAAGTGCCGGCAGGCCTCTTGTTTTAAGAAGTTCCGCGGCATAAATTGCATCTACTACGGCATGGTGAATCATAAAGCCTTGATCCCACACATTGTCCCGGATGCCCTTACTGAGGCCTACATCCCACTGGCGCGTTCCTCCTGCGCCTTTGTTAAGAAATTCGAAAAACTCGGTCTGTTCGGTTCCCACGAGATCTTCCCCAAAGCATTCAGCTTTCAAGGCGGCTGCGGAAGTAATACCCATTAGCCCATTGAACACCATCAGTTGACCGATGAGTTTCACATCAGCCCCTGCCGTGACGCTTTCTCCAAAGTATCTTGGATTGCCGATTGTCTGCAAGGTTGGTTCAAGTTCCCTGTAAAGAGACGCCTTGCCGCTTGCGAGTATCAACATAGTCGCCGTATCAGCCCCCACAGGACCGCCCGTGAGCGGATAGTTCGAGTACTCGAAACCTTTTGATTGGATATAACTATGGGCCGCGTCCACAAATCCCGAACTCACCGTGGATAGATGGAGAACAAAGGGTCGCCCAGTACTTCCTTTGCTCATCAATGGGACAATGGACCGCATGATTTCACAGTCATCACCATTTTTCCCCGCACAAATCACGATACCGTCAAAGTCACCTTCGCCGATCAGGCTATTATAATCAGGGACCAGTTGAGAGCCATGTTTTTCCCATGCCCTTCGGCAGGCGTCGCGTCGTGCATCTTGTGTTCCCCTGTCATGCAGGCGAATAAATCGTGCCGGTCCGTCTGCTTTCAAATGCCGCGCTGAAGGGCTCAACATCAATCCCAGGCCGCCAATACCAACCAGTCTTAGTGTCATGTTCCTTTTCCTTTCTGAAATATTAAATGCTTCAGGTATCTTTCCGGGGTCTTTTGGGCGAAGTATAGGCATATAGCGACGCAGTGTCAATGTGTGAAGAGCTTCGCATGCCCACCTACCCTTAC
>CAYWMP010000102.1:0-21242 GCA_964459445.1 uncultured Desulfobacteraceae bacterium | reverse complement strand
AATCCCGAGTTCTCGAAACCCAGTTCATCAAAGATCATATTGATTATCGGATCATTCACAGCACATATTCGACGCAAAGATTCTTTATCGCCCGCTTTGTGGCAGCCGATGATTGATTCTACGTAGTTTGCCAGCGATTCATAAAAGAGCTCCGAAGGATGCTCTAAATCCCTCATATAGTTATCAGACGTGCAGTTCGAAGATGGCGAACATATTTCCGGAAATAGGAATTGGATGCTAGTCCCGTTGGATTTCAGAAAATCAATCAGGATGTTCTCCGTGTGGAATAGAACGACCTTGTCGTCCCTTTGCTGAAAGGCGTTCATCCATTCTTCCATAGAATTGAGATAGCTGGCGTCAAAGGGTTGCCCTTCTGTACTATACCAAAAGGGTTCTGGACCCAGGGCCTTGATGGGAGAGAATTTGTTGACGATGACGATGGATGCTTGAGGGAAATTGTTCCTAATCCCGAGCAAAAGACCGGTAAAACGCTCCAGATATTTTTCAGGGACCGTGTCCGCGACATCGAAGTTCCGAGTCATCCAAGCTGCGGCTGCCGAGGATTCATGGGTCTTGATCGCCTCGAAGTTCAAATGAAAAAAATAGTTTTCCTTTTTATGCCTCAGCAACGGCCTGAGTTCATGGTAGTAGTTCACAAATACGACGTCATATTCAGCCCCCGGAGAAATTCCTTCAAATTGGGATTTCAAGGTCCTCTTTTCCAAACGGTCTCTGATATTGAATTCCGTGAGGGCCTCCTCCAGGCCATCCGGAACGCCATTTGTACTCAGGAGGGTGACCGGATTTGCGATGTAGGTGAAATGCAAATCATAACCCCTCTCAATGAGCAGATCGGAGAGTCTTTCTAGTATGCAATTCCCTACTAGCAGTACTTTCATGGGATCAAGACCTCAATGACATTCCGATTTGCGTCCATCGATTCTTTAAGATGGAAAAGTGTATCGTCATCAAATTCAGTGAGATTTATGGAAAAATCCGTAGCATTGTTCAGGGACTGAATAAAGAGCTCCTCATCAGGAATCCGAGATCGGGCCCGCTCATAGAGGGGGGTGCAAGGATATGGGGTGGCAAAAAATGAACCACACTCGATGCCCATCTCACGCTTGAAATCGATGGTTTCCTGAATTGTCTCCTCAGTTTCACCGGGATAACCAAAAATGAAGGTGGTGTTTGGATAGATGCCGGCTTTCCTCGTATGGGCAATTGCCCTCTTTGCTCGATCAACATTTGCCTTTTTATTCATTGCAGTCAGCATTCTTTGACTTCCTGACTCAATCCCGTACCCAATCCAAACACATCCCACGTCGGCCATACGCTGTAGAAGTTCCGGTTTGGCGCTGGTAACCCGGCCATGACATCCCCAAGTCAGGGGAAATTGCTTTCTTTCCATGTGATCACAGAATTCGAGGAGGCGCTTTTCCGAGGCCATCATATTGTCGTCAACAAATCCGATGAAATCGACGCCATACTTGCCTACCAGTATTTCTATCTCGTCAATGACGTTTTGGGCTGAACGGAAGCGATAGCTGGATTGGCCAAAGAGGTGATAACAGTAACTGCATGAGAATGGACATCCCCTGCTGGATATAACGTTCATGCTCCGGGAGATCTCGACATTTTGTCTAAAGCCTGAGGAGTTGCCCGCCGCATCACCCCAGATGGGATTTTTCAAATAGATCTCCATGGGAACGAGATCCCAGGCAGGGAGAGGTATTGTATCCAGATCCTGAATGTTCTTTCGTGATCTGTTCAGGATAATGTCTTCATTCTGCCGATAGCAAATGCCGGGTATTTCGCTTAAATCCCCATTGACCTGGAGAACACGCAAAAGAGCAACAATCGTTTGTTCACCTTCACCAAGAACCGTGACATCAATGCCCGTCCTGTCAAACAACAGCATACTGTTCGACGTCGCAAGCCCGCCGCCTGATATGATCGGCGCATCAGGGTTCAGATTTTTCAATTTCGAAATAAGCCATCTCTGGAAATTATAAGTTGTGATAAGCCCTGATAGACCGACAATGTCCCAGTGCCTCTTTTTCAGGTTGGAGAGAATTTCTGCTTTTGAGGGCCTCAGGGCATTGAGATCATAGATCTCGACTTCATAACCGGTCAGCCTCAAGGTGCTAGCAACAGTTGCCAGGCCTGAGGGCATGATGTTTGGCCTTGCATCCAAGCGTATTGGGGCGTTGATTAGGAGAATCTTCATTCTGAGCTCGTTGGTGATGGGTTTTGGTTTCGCTCTTGTAAGGCCTTAAGTTTTTCGTTGAGGTTAGTCACTCCCTTTAATTTCTCCTCCAACATCTTCACAGCCAAATTGTAGAGTTCAATATCAGGAGTAAGGTGTTTTTCAAGGACTTCCAAATCCTCTTCGGACACCTTTGTTTTGGCTGTTTCTGGTGTGACGCCCTTATTTTCATATAGGGTCTTAAAATTGTAATGCTCTTGAAGATAAATGAGTCCTTCGTCAAACCTTTCAAGAATGCCGACGAAGTGGAAATTCGAAATCAGGTTGCGAACGGCCTGTTCAAAGAGGATGTTCCAATCCGAAATCCCTCTCTTTACGAGTTCAAGATAACCTCCTAAAAAAAAGGTGTGTGCATTCACGAGGGGCACCAGGCCTGGATCGTTGTTATCCACAAAATCAGTAAGCGACCATGATTCCTGGCGCATCTTGGAAGCGCTTTGGATACCGGTTTCAAGGTTCATGAGATGATTGAACTGAGAAATCACTCTATCAATAGGATTCCGCATCAATGAAAAATAGATAAAACGACGGGGAATATTGGGGATATGATCGTATCCGAAATGTCCTTCAATAAGGTCAAGAGAGACCATTTCTTCCTGCTTTCTTGTTGAAAACCTGGTCGCTTCGGCCTCATTATTGACAATCATTCGCTTGCAGTCAGAAAACTGGTTATTGAGGATGGACCGGAATGTTTGCCCGCCTGTTTTCGGAATATGGAAATAGGCTATCTTGAGGTTGTCAGAGAGTGCCTCAGGGGCGATTTGCATCCTATTCTCTCCCGTGTCTTTTCGAACATATTAGATAGACCATCAATCATGCCGTGCCATAATAAAGCAGTTGATCTCGCCAAGCTCTTCTAGAGAAAAGGCATTAAAATCGGGGTGAAAACGTGAAAGGCTATCGTCGTCGATCTCATATCTTTTGGTTACGGCATATTTCTCAATCTTCAGCCCGTTATGCTCGAACAACCTTTTCCATTCAATGGGAAGCAGGCGGTTTTGATAGAACTTTTTCCCGGCCAAAGCCTCCCATGCCTCAGCGCTAAAAGAGCGAAAAGAGAAAACATCTCCTGAATCGCTCACATTGGCATAGGACCGATGATCTTCGGTTGCGATCTGGTGAATAGAAAGTCCTCCCGGTTTGAGGACTTTTGAGATTTTAGCGATGGCCGCCTCAGGATTTTTCACGTGCTCCAAAACGGCAAAGGACATAACCATGTCATAGGTTTCATCAGCCAAATCCATTTGACAGACGTCCATCGGATAGTGGTAGTCAATCCGTTCCTGGTCAAAATAAATCTTATCGTCTTTAGAGATGAAAAGATCCGCAAATCTTTCCTCAACCTCAGCTCTTAAGTTTGGCCCAAGCGAGATATTCGGTATGACATCCAGGATTTCCATGTAGTCATCATGATGATTGCTGACATCCGGGTAGTGCATACCGAAGGCATACTTGTCGATGGCAGAGACACGGGAGGCGCCCAGACAGTATAAAAGGACCTCAAGCCCTAGAAAGCCGCCTGGCCCGATATGCAAGCAGCGGGCGCCCTTCAGGGATTCAAGCGTATCCAGCCCATTCATTAAAAGAGAGAAATTCTGAATATGGGATTTCGGATATCGGCCCACGAGAAGATAGTCCCGGGGATAGGTATATCCCATTCCCTCAAGCTGCAATGCTATGGCCTCGCGTCCGGAAATGGAGGTGACTACGATCTTATCAAAACTCATGTGCCTCAAGGCTTCCGGAGAAATGATTTCAAAGGTGTTGAGGGATTTGCCCCAATAGGATGCATCATTGTCGACGATCGCGAACACTTCCGCCTTCATGGACTTTGTTCCCAGATACTCAAGAAATTCCTCGGTACCGAACCCGGCTCCGAAAAGAATGAGTCGCTTGTCTTGGATTTCAACGATTTCTCTTGGATTGATCCATTCGTATTTCAATGAATCCACGTTTTTATCTCTGTTTCTAATCGGTTTTGCTTAGAAAGGGGTTCGTCTTGACTGTTGGAATCCTTATTTCGTATGATCCGGGGCGAGCATTTCTCTTCGGAACAATCAAAATTTGATTTGAAGAATCCAGTAGGAGCTGAGGACATGACTATCCCGTTAGTAGATTTGAGGGCACAATATAGAGATATAAAAGACGAGATTGATTCTGCGATATCAAAGGTCATCGAGGATGCAGCCTTTGTGGGCGGTAAATACGTTAAAGAATTCGAGGATGCCTTTGCCGATTTTTGTAACGTCCGGCACTGCGTGGGTGTTGGCAACGGGACGGATGCACTCTATCTAGCCCTCAAAGCATTGGGTGTGGGGCCAGGGGATGAGGTCATCACCGCTGCAAATTCCTTTATCGCGACCAGCGAAGCCATTACTATGACGGGCGCCCATGTTGTTTTTGCGGATTGCGATAGTCAAACCTTCAACATCGATATGGAAGGTATCAGAAAGGCCATTACCGGGAATACAAAGGCGATCGTTCCTGTTCATCTCTATGGGCAGTCTGCTC
Organism: uncultured Desulfobacteraceae bacterium; assembly: GCA_964459445.1. Taxonomy (GTDB): domain Bacteria; phylum Desulfobacterota; class DSM-4660; order Desulfatiglandales; family HGW-15; genus CAYWMP01. Next base: position 16,462 of record CAYWMP010000102.1, on the reverse strand, counting down.
AAATGGCGGATTTAATGAGGCTTGCAGAGGAACGGGATTTGCTCGTGGTTGAGGATGCGGCCCAGGCACACGGCGCGGAATTTCAGGAGCAAAGGGCCGGATCTTTCGGACACGCCGCAACCTTCAGTTTCTATCCTGGAAAGAATCTAGGCGCTTATGGGGATGGCGGCGCCATCGTCACGAATGACACCGGGCTCGCCAATAAAATCAGGATGATTGCCAATCATGGCCGCCTATCCAAGTATGACCATGAGATGGAAGGCGTGAATAGTCGGTTGGATGGTCTCCAGGCAGCGATCCTGGGGGTCAAACTGAATCGACTTGAGGATTGGAATGATAAGCGTAGACGCATTGCCGAGCTTTACGATTCACTATTGGCGGACAGTCCCATCATCACACCTTCGGTGATCCCTGATGCGAAACATGTTTACCATCTCTACGTGATAAGGGTTCCCCGCCACCGGGACATTGTCAGAGAAAGGCTTCAAGAGAATGGCATCGCAACAGGCATCCACTATCCAATACCCCTTCCCAACCTCAAAGCCTATAGACACCAAGGACATTCACCCGATGATTTCCCCTTGGCCACCCAATATGCCGGGGAGATTTTGAGTCTGCCTATATTCCCTGAATTGAAGGAAGAGGGCATTCGAATGGTCTGTAAAAACCTAAAGGAAATCATTGCCTCAGTGGATGTCTAAAGGCTCCGGCCTTCCCATCGCCTTCATTGATCTCGTCGCCGCCTCAAGAATTCTAACGACCCTCAATCCGGTCTCGCCATCGGTAATTGGCCTTTGGTTCTTTTCAATGCATTCAAGAAATTGCGCCGCTACCCTTTTGAGGGCCTCAGTGGTGTCGAATTTCGGCGCCCACATGTCCCCGGTCCGGTAACTGACAAGCAACTTATAGATGCTTTCCGGTCCGTTGTTGACCTCGACGCCCTTGTCATAGACCTTGACCTTTTCGCTGGGTTCCACGTCGTCATAAAGGATCATCTTCTTGGTTCCACCGATTAAAGTCCTTCTCACCTTGACCGGGGCCAGCCAGTTGACGTGTACATGGGCCAGGAGTTGTGAATCAAAAAACAGGGTGATATAGGCGATGTTTTCGGGCTCACCGGAAAGATGGCTCACACCCGTGGCAGAAACGGCATTGGGGCGTATGGGTAAGACATAATCCATTATTGAAAGATCATGTACCGCAAGGTCCCAGATGACGTTGACATCATGCTGAAACAAACCCAGATTCACCCTGACCGAATCGAAGTAGTAAATATCCCCGAGCCCGTCATTGATCACCAAATCGCGAATTTTCTGTACGGCACCCGTGTAAACGAAGGTATGGTCAACCATAAGAATAAGATTCCGTTTGGAAGCCTCTTCGATGAGGGTTATGGCCTGTTCGGAGGTTTCCGTAAGCGGCTTTTCGAGCAGGACGTGTTTGCCGGCCCTGAGGGATTCAATGGCAAGGGGATAATGGCTTGAGACCGGGGTTGCAATGACGATGGCATCAATGCTCGGATCAGATATCAATTTCTGGAAATCGGAGGTCACGTCAATGGTTGGATAGCGATCCTTCACCTTTGATAACCTGTCAGGATTGCCGTCACATGCCCATATGACTCGAGAATGGGGTGACTCGTAGAAGTTCCGGACCAGATTGGGACCCCAATATCCGTATCCGACAACGCCGACGCTAATCACGATCTTTCTCCTTTCTACGGGTATCGCCCCTTACCCGAGCGGGCACCCCTGCTGCGATGGCGTGGTCAGGCACATCCTTGGTCACAACCGCGCCGGCCCCTATCAAGGCGTGCTCGCCAATGGTGACGCCGCACATGATCACAGTCCCGGAGCCGATCGATGCACCTCTTTTGATCCGTGTTGGCACAACCTGCCAGTCATCTTCGGTTTGAGAATTTCCGTTGCTGGTGGCTCTCGGATAGGGATCATTGATAAACATGACGCCGTGTCCGACAAACACCTCGTCCTCTATGGTCACGCCTTCACAAATAAAGGTATGTGATGAAATTTTGCAAAGGCTACCGATTAAGGCATTCTTTTGGATTTCAACAAAAGTGCCTATTTTGGTTTTGTCGCCGATCTCACACCCGTAGAGATTCACCAATTCGGGATGGTGTATGATAACGTCTTTGCCTATTTTGACATCTTCTGAAATGGGCATAATGATTAAAAACTCGGAATTTAGTGTCTTCGATTAAATCAAATGGGCGGTTTTTGAGCGGAAAAACAGAAGTCAAGAATCCCTATTTCATTTCGTTCATATCCTTTGAACATGGGATGGAAAGAGTTCCACATCTCCTCAGATATGTCGATTGTTCTCCCATCATCCCATCTGTTCAATGAAAAGCCTTTTTTCAGAATCATTTCTTTATGCTCGGGAGTGGTCACCTGATTATGGAAATTTATATCTTCGGCAATCCCATACCATTCATCTCTGGAGTGTTCCAAGAATTTGAGCGGATGATAGTTGTGGCTCGTTGACATACTGCGATGATCTAAAGGGCCTACGTTTCCTACGGTGATTCCACCCTTTCTCAAAACTCTAAAAATTTCCCTATAACCCTGTTCAGGATTTCTGACATGCTCAAAAACACCGTAATGAAGCACAAGATCAAATGATTCCCCTTTAAACGGCAAATCCGTAACCGAACAGGGAAATAGCAAACGTATCCTATTTCTATTGATCAGGAGTTTTTCATCCTTTTCTGTTAAAAGCCCCAGTCCAAGTAGATCATGATGCCACCGCTCTTTGGCAAGATGAGCTAAATTGCTGTAGAATTGTTTATGCCTCGTTACATTGGGATAACGCAGCCGGAAGGAATGCCGTTCTACGGAATATACGGATCGTGCGCCTAGAGCGGCAAGAAGCAGTTCAACACCCAGGTTGCCTCCCGGCCCTACATGCAAGATATTCTGGCCTGAAACATCCGGCACGTATTCTTGGTAAAGGTCCATTACCTTAAATGTATAATTGCAGTCGAATTTATGCATGACTTCAAAATAGCTTCTATTTCTTTGAAACCCCATATCTTCAAGTTGCTCCGAAACTTGATCGCCGGCAGAGACCGTGGTGATGATAACCAGATCATTCTCGGGACTCAGGCTTTCAGGAGAAAGGACGGCCTTGCCGCTCAATACTTGATCATGCTTGGTTCTGTCGTTGTCCGTGAATACAATGGGTAAGGGTACCTCTCGCTGTTCCAATTCCTCAAGGAGTGCTTCCCCCCATCCGCCGGCACCGAATAGGACGATACGGGATGCCCGGGTGTGGGGGAGACGTGTTTCAAAGGCAGCCATATCGAATGCCTTTTCTGAGAAAGTGTATGCAGCCAGAAGTGGATCGTCTCGGAGACTCATTGGTGTCCACTCACATGAGCATTTTGTGTGTTAAAACCTTGATAGAGATTCAAAAGCCTTTCCTCTTCCTGCGTCCAATTGTACTTATTGAGTGCCATACGGAGTCCATTTTTTCCCAGTCGATCCCTCATCTCACTGGAGCCTGCCAGCAGGGCCAGTATCCTGACCAAACCATCTACATCACCACTATGAAATAGGCCGCCACAGTCACACTCATTTACAATTCTTTGAAGAGGGGCGATATCGGAGACGACGATCGGTTTCCCCTTAAGCATATATTGAAAGAGTTTGTGGGGGACCGTTGTGTCGGTGAAATCGTTCTTTATATGGGGCACGACGCAGATATCCGATAAATCGACCAGATAAGGAATTTCCTCGAATCCAACCCAGCCGGTGATGGTCACGCGATCTTCCAGTTCGAGCTCTATTGTGAGTCTTTCAAGTTCAGATTGGTTGTATCCGCTACCGACAAGGAGCAGGTGCATTGGGGGTATTCGATCCCTTAATTTGTCCAGGGCATATATGAGCTGTTCGAGCCCTCTCACTTCACCAAAGGCGCCAACGTAGGAAACGACCAGCCTGTTATTTAGATGCCGAAGGTCATTCCTTTGTTTGCCATTGGTTTTCATGTTTTCTATTCGTTCCGTATTCATCACAACAACGATCTTCTCGCCAGATATTCCCCTGTCCAAAAGCCGTTGTTTCGACTCCTCTACCGTGACGATGACACGATCCGATCGTTCCAGACAGTCCTTTTCATACCTTTCAATCCAATCGGCCGGATTCCAGCCCCCGTTTTCGGTGGGTCTCATAAATTCCACCATGGGCGGATAGACCTCGTGCATATCGAAAACCACTGGAATTCCCGTTTTTTGAGCAGCATGGGTGGCGGGCCATACCAGGGGGAGATCGTGAACATGAAGGACGTCGATTCTGTTTTTGAGAATAAATTCCTCAAGGGCAGCGTTCCATGGGGAATCATGGGAATGGAAATACTTTTCAACGGATTCCTGGGTCCAGTCTTTAATGCAATGCATAGGGATAGGAATCCTAGCGATATTTATACCTTTATACTTGTCACGGTTGAGGGGCGATGTGATCTTTAAGGAAAGGAGATGGACTTCATGTCCGCCGGCCAATAGGGAATCGCACTCCTTCTCTACACGAATATCCGGAGGCGTCGTGGGGAAATCCCTCTCTAGAATCATCCCAATCCTCATGATTGGGACTCCCCAACCTGGATTTTTTTATCGATAAACTCCCGATACCACACCTCCAACGTCAACCATCGCCAGATTTCCCAGGTATGATCTGCGTCGCCTTTGACATGGTTGCCGAATCGCACCCTGGCGGTTTCTATGTCAATTATTCCCCTTTGTTCCAGGCTTCCAGAGAATAGATAGTTTTGAATGCCTTGACCCAGCCCGTCACGGATCCATTTTGACAAGGGGGCGGGAAAGCCCTGTTTGTCTCTTCTATTACGGATGGATTCGGGCAGGATCCCGGCCATGGACTCTCGAAGAATCGCCTTTGTCATGCCATGCTTGATCTTTTCCCGGTAGGGCATCTGAAAACAGAATTGCACCAAACGGTAATCCAAAAAGGGCACCCGGGATTCAATGGAGAATGCCATGCTCATCCGATCCTGATAATGAAGCAGCGAAGGCAAGATATCCCTTTTCAGGGCGTAGAAAAGAACGTTATCCAGATGGTCGGCGTAGGGGCCTTTGAAATGCCTTTGAGTGAGGGATGCATTTCGCATCAACTCCGGCGTGAGGATTTGTTTTCGATAGTTTAGATCCTCATTTGGGTCCATTATATCTGATGGTGCCACTGTGGCCCCATAGGTGTCATTGATCTCATTTCTTATCTTCTGGAAATCGCCAATACTCAGATTGGGGTCATTCTCCGCGGTGAGGAGGTAATGGGGCAAAAAATGATGATAGCCGGCAAGCAGTTCGTCTCCTCCCTGTCCGTCAAGGAGAACACGGACGTGTCTTGACGCATTTTCCATGACTTTCCATTGGGGAAAGGTCCCGTAGGCCGAGCCCGGCTCATCCTGGTACCACACAATTTTTGGCAGGACATCGAAAAACTCTCCTAGGTCAGGGCTTACCCAGTGGGGATTCGCCTGGCATCTATCGATAATGTCCTCGGCAAAGGGGGTCTCGTCACAGGGTTCACCCTCAAACACGGAACTGAAACAGGGTAGGGCATCGAAGTCCTTTGAGGCCAGGGACACAATTGAACTGGAATCCAGACCACCGCTTAAACAGGAACCTAAAGGCGCATCGCTGATGAGGCGGAGTCTGACCGAATCGCGCAGCAATTCGAGAAACGCTTCTTTGAGTTTCTTAGAAGGATTTTGTGTAGGATATTTTGCGTCCGAATCCGTTTCAACAGGCAGGGTCCAATACTGATTCAATTCGATCCCTGTTTTGGAAATCTTCATGGAATGGCCGGGCGGCAGGGATCTGATACGCTCAAAAAAGGTTTCCTCGCCATGATCCATCAATCCATAGGTCAAGAAAGTTGCCACATAGGACCTGTTGGGAATCCTTTCTTCAGGACGGATAGCCAGAATGGCTTTTATCTCAGAGGCAAACAGGAATTCATCTTTGTCGATAAGGTAATACAATGGTTTGATTCCGAAACGGTCCCTCGATAGAAAGAGTGTTTCTCTGTTCTCATCCCATATGGCGAATGCCCACATCCCGTTGAATCTGTTGACGCAGTCTTCTCCCCACTCTTCGTAGGCATGTAGAATCACCTCTGTGTCGGTGAAGGATTTGAAACGGTGTCCACATGAAAGGAGATCCCTCTTGAGGTCCCCGTAATTGTAGATTTCACCGTTATAGGTAATCCAAATGCTTCCTGTTTCGTTGCACATGGGTTGGCGGCCGGATTCGGACAGATCGATTATGGCCAATCTCCGATGCCCCAGACCAACCCTAGCAGCCGATTCTTGATAATTACCTTGAGAATCCCAGGAAAAATAATATCCGTCACCATCAGGACCACGGTGTCGCTGAATATCACACATGGCTTTTATTATGATTTCAGGGAATGGTTTTCCCTTTCGATTGTAAATGCCAGCTATGCCGCACATGATTTTAGGCTTCAACTCCCATTGGTCTGAACACAAGCAGTCTTCAATTCTTCTAAGACAAATTTATATGTATCGAATAATTCTTTCCTGTTCATGACGTCATTCTTCATGATGGGTAAGAAACCCTTTCCGGTAATGGTCGTGTAATATTGATCCCATCCTTGGCCGTTCAGCCAGCCTTTCCTCGTTGCCATTTCATACAATTCGGTCCCTGGATAGGGGGTGGCAAAGGTAAGGCCAGGCCAATCGGATTCCAATTCCCTTGCCAGCTCCAGGGTATGGTTAATCTCATCCATGCCTTCTCCGGGAATGCCGACAATATAGAAGCTCAATATTGGAAGACCGGCCTTTTTCGCCAGGTAGTGGGCCCTTTTGATCTGTTCTATGGTGGTTCTCTTTTTAAGGAATGAAAGGGTGTCCTGGCTGGCGGATTCCACACCGAAGTGAATCCTTGCGCAGCCCGCCTTTTTCATCATAAGGAGCATCTCCTCATCAGCCGTATCCACCCGGGCATTGCAGACCCATTTAACATTCAATTTTTCCTTGACCAGCAAGGCACAAAAACGCATGACCCGCTTTTGGGAAACCGTCATGGTGTCTTCCTGAAAATCGAATTGGGTCACGCCGTGGTTCTCTTTCAAGACCTTCATCTCTTGAACGATATTTTCAGGAGATCTCATACGGCATTTCCTGCCGTTCACCACATGGGAAGCGCAGAAAATGCAAAAATTGGGACAACCCCTTGAGGAGATAATCGTCATAAAGGGTTTCTTTTCATCCAAACCCATCCCCATACCCCTGTATTGGTCCATGGGAACGTGGTGCCAGGCCGGAAATGGGATGTCGTCGAGATCGGATATAGAGTTTCTGCGCTCTTTAACAATAGATGTAGAACCGTTCTTGTAAGCGATGCCCTCAATCTCATCCAAGTTTCCAATGCTCCTGATGGCGTGATCGGCAATCTCTTTGAGTGATTCTTCCCCCTCGCCTATGACCGCAATGTCGAAATATTCAATGGCCTCCCGGGGCAGGGCGGAGGGATGAAATCCTCCGGCAATTGTTATGATTTCTGGAAAACTTTTCTTTATTTTTTTTGCAAGGCCGTAGGCGTACCCGCTTTGGGGTGTCATAAAACTGAAACCCACTATTTTAGGCCGCCGTCGGTCGATGGAGTCCAAGAGAGCGGTATCGTCTTTTTGTTCCACGCCCAGATCCAGGGCCTTTACATTGTAGCTCCCCTTCACCTCAAGATAGGAGGCCAGGTACAGGATACCCATTGGCGTGAATTTTACGGGCCAGGGATAGTCGGGGCTGATTAAAAGAATATCCAACATGATATTTAGAGTCTCCCTATTTTTCTTGCAACGACCGTGAATCCGGCTTCTTGGACATTCATACGTTCGATCACCAGGCCGGCATTGCTGCAATATTGTTCGATCTCTTCTTGGTTATGTCTGTGACAGTTGAGCGGACGAAACCAGTCAAAATTCACATGATTCATTTCTTCGAGGCTAAATTCAGGTCTGTAATAGAGTTTGCAGATGTTCCAATAAAAAAATCTTTGCAGATCCATCCTGCCTTTTTTGATCCCAAGGAAAGGGATATCCTCGGGGATATCTATCTCCATTTCCCTTTCGCCGAGGGCCATTCCCAATTTAGTCAATGGCTTTAGGCTCTCCCAGGCCTCCTCATCCGTCATGCCTTTCAGAAATTTGCGTATATGATCGTCGGAGAATTCCCTCAAGACCGCTTTTTTGGCATACACATAAAACAGAAAACGTCCGTCCTGTTTCAGTTTCTTTGACAGGTTCTTGATTGCCATTTCAACGCTATCGGTGTGGTGAAGCACTCCTTCGGAAAATACAATATCAAAGCTCTGATCTTCGATGGGGACATTCATGATATCGCCCTGTAGAAAAATACCAGGTATCCCTTGTTCCTCAAATCGCCTTTTGGCGATGCCCACAGAGCCCGAGATATCGATGCCTATATATTGGTGTTGCTTCAGTTTCTCGCCAAAGAGCAAAAGGGCTGAAAATGCGGCCCCGCATCCTGCATCAAGAATTCTTTTGTTTCCACCATTCAGGAATACCTCAATACCTCCGGGGTTCCCGTCACAGTATCTTTCCAATAACCATTGTCTGGCTTTGTCTTTGAATGCCGGGGACTCGTAGGTATCCCTCTGAGACCATTTGTAACCAAAGGCGTCTTTGGTCTGGCTCTGTGAATCGGAAAGCGTGGTTTGGCCGGTATGATTCATCATTAGTCCTGTCGTGATTCGGAGAGTATACGGATTAGTCTACACAAGGCCTTGAACATGGGCGCTTGGGCCCATCTCATGTAGGGGATTTTGATGACGGTATCGGGGATCAGTTTCCTGTAATAGAAATGGCCGTCCTCATCTTGCATATTTTCAATGGCCCATTTCGCGATTCTTTGGGAGATGTCAAGATTTTCAGGATCACGATGTTTCAGGAGGGAGAAGGTAATGATACCCTGGGCGGCATCGTGAATGTCCTGGGGAAAGGGCTCCCCGCCAAGCCTATAGGGTTCACCCAGAGGGCTGAACATCTGCCTGTAAAAGGACAGCCCTTTGTCAATGGCCTGTTCCACATCATCCCGAGCCAACATTTTATTTGAATGATGAAGGGCTTCCAGAATATAGCCCGTGTGATAATTATCAATCATCATCATATTTGATGCCCTCGGTGGGCCGTAGTAATACCAACTGCCATCATCGTTTTGGTCCGCTAAGGTGAAATCTATTGCCCTTTCACCCAGTTCGAGATAGGTCTTGCTCTCTGAGCGAATGAGGGCAGAGGCGACAAAAAGGCTCGCGTTATGGACGGGAAGTTCCTTTTGGTCAATGGCATACCAGAAGCAGATACGATCGTCCTGATCGGTCAGGTGAGGCAGCGATGCAAGAAAATCGACGGCCTTAGAGGCCTTTAATAGAAATCTCTCTTCCTGGGTCGATTCATACAAATCCAGTAGAAAATGGGTTACGAGACTCGTAATATAAATATTCGGATTGTGTTTTTCGTGAAAGTATTGGTTGGCTTCCGTATGCCAAACAAAGGGATGGCCCCAGGCAGCCAGGTTTCTTTTTTCCGATTCAGTAATCAGCCAATCTCCGCATTCTTTTGCAATCTGTATGTATTCTTGCTCACCTGAAAGACTGTACAAATTTAGGTATCCTGTTCCAAAGTTCGCGAAAGTCTTGGGGTCCTCATATCCCTTATCTCCCAGAAGCTTATGAAAGAGTTGGGGCTTATCAAAATGATAATCCTTTTCAAGACTCGAAATCATGGCCTGCAATTCAAGGGCTCTATCATCGGCTCCGTATTTTTCATAGAGCTTTTCTCTGATGCCGAAAGGGTCAAATCCCCTCCAGCCATTTTTTTGTCTCCAGTTGTGAAGCCTGGAAACAGCTTCCTTCACCTTGGCGTAGCGTATCGAGAGCGGGTAGTGGTTATGGGCATACATAGGATTGATATTCCTATGAATCATTTTCTCATTAAATGCCATAGAAGCCCAAGAAGATGATTAGGTGGGCAAAGATGTAGAGATCGGCAAGATACCAGTGCGCATACTTGGTCTTGGTTATTACCGGCGTTTGTGCATCGACCCAATGATAATACCTTGGGAAGATCTTATTCAGTATCGGTATTTTTCGAAAGCTGGAAGGGTTGTTCAATTTTTTTAGAAGCGGTCCTATGAAGGGTACCTGTATGGGTTTCCAGGAGAAATTTTCTTTAGGGAATAAAAGGTGTGTGTAGTAGGCAAAATAATTCGCACTATCGGTCTTGGCGAGATCGATTTCTTCAGATGGATCCGGACTATCCAGGGCCTGAATGGAAGTGCTCTTCCCGTCTACAAAGACCTCGATTTGATCTGCAAGTCCTTTGATATAGAGCTTGTGCAGATCCAATGCCGACAGGAATTCGTCTTCATATTTGAAGAATGCGTTCAAGCTACTGTCCATCACGATCCATTTTTGCAACTGCTCGATCCAGACCTCCGACGTCACATGCTGCCAGGCTGAAATCCCGGGGATAAATTGCGAGTACCAGTAGCAGCCGATAGGCCTTGCAGTCATGTCGAGAGCTTTCGCCATGCCGACGAAAATAAAGGCGCAGGTCCCGCATTGTCCACCTTCGTTTTTTTTAATACACTTTAGAATATGCGAAGTTGGATTTTTGTAGTAATCATAGTTTTGATTATTGGAGCGATTCCGGACGAGTTTGTCGACGAACTGCATCAAATGAATGGATTTGTCCAGTTCATCCATCTCTTCGATAGACGGATGAGACCTTTTGACTAAATGGACGATGTATTCATGATCGCCAGGATCGATGAAATCAAATCGCCGCCTTACAACTGCCTTTTCAGCATCCCATTTGTGGATAAACATGCAATTGTAAGAATTTCCGAAGGAAAAGGATCGGATGATCTGATGATTAGAGACATTGTTTTCAAATTTTATTTCCAGATTGATCTTCTTCCGGTTTAAAGGGACCTGAATCTTATTTTTTATTAGTGGGGACCATTCCAATTGATTGATCCGATAATAGAAACAACCGGGGTGATGAATATTTGTATCCCAAGCGATTGTGAAAATTCCGCTATTCTGATCAAACCGAATCGGATTGAAGATGATACGATTTTGTTTCGGATAAATGAGGCGTTCCTGCTGGATGTTTTTAACGATCAGTGAAAGAGTCGATTTCTTACATAAAAAGAGCAGGATCCACAGATCCAAAATCACAGCCATAATCAGAATTGCGAACATACCCACTGGTTTGTTTTAATATCCCCTGAGAATAAATGTCTACAGGACTTGAAGATCAATTCCTCGGGTTGTCCGATGGATTTGATCATAGATCTCACTCTTCAAAAATGGCGTGACAATCAAGATAACATCCGGGTTCTCTTCTTGCAGTGCCTCGATTTTTTTAATCGGTTTTCCAAATAGCAATTGATTATGTTTCTTCGAATCATTATCCCCAAAACCGACCAGAGAATCGCCAAAATCAACCAATTTACACAGGTTCAGCGTGTGTTGTCCGGCCGGGCAAATGGCAATCTTTTGGTTGTTTTTGATCAGAGACCGCGCCGTTTCCAGTTTTGAGTGGAGATGGGGTACGTCATCCGGGTCAAGGAAGAATATCTCGAAACATTCAGGGCAAATACTTGAATGGAAGAAGAGGGGATTGGATACGGCCAAATTGAAAACCAGCGAGCATTTTGGGCATTCAACTGAGAGTTCGGATTGCTCGTTATCCAAAAGCTTTGAATGGATCACCTTGGCGTGGCTTTTCCGCCTATAGTTATCCAAGATCTCCTGTGTGGCATGGTCTTGAATTCTGATTAATTCTTCTGTCCTGAATTCGCTCATGTTCATGTGGAGACTGCTTAGTGAAGCAATGCTTTTCAGATATTCCAGTTCATCTTGGATGAAACCCTCCTCAATGGCCATTTTGTATAGCTCAGATCCCGGGAGGGGAGTGGCGTAAGTAAAACCGCCGGTCCAGATGTTTTCATCTTTGATGAATTCGACTGTCCGGCGAATGTCTTCTTTTGTCTCTCCGGGATAGCCGATCATGAAAAGGCCCCTGACGCCCATCTTATGTTTTTGGGTTGCTCTCACCGCCTTTCGTGCCATGGATACGGTGGCATTCTTTTTCATCAGATTCAGCACCCTGTCGGACCCGCTTTCGAACCCAAAATTGAGTTGCCGAAAACCAATGGATTTCAGAACGCCACACATCTCATCGGTTATGAAATTAACCCTGCCAGCCCCTGAGAAGACCAAATCAAGATCTTCTTTTTTGATCAGATCCGCAAATGCCTTAACCCTCTCAAGTGAAACCGCAAAGACGTCATCCGCGAACAGGATATGACGGGTGTCGAAGTTTTCGTACGCAAATTTTATCTCTTCCACCAGTAACTCTGCCGACCGCAGCCGTACGGTAGGGCCCAGATGTTGAGAACAAAAATGGCATTTGAATGGACAGGATCTGGAAGATAAAATGGTGAAGGTCCGCAGTATATCACCTGAGGGATGGGGGACGAATCCTGCGGCAGGGATATATCTTTCCATATCAAAGGCGGCATAATCAGGCATCGGAAGCGAGTTGATGTCTACGTAGCCCGGTCTGGTTTGAGTGAATAGAAGCTCTTTTCCGCGCTTGAAGCATATTTCGGGTATCTCACTGAAATTGTCATCATTTTTCCATGCTTCTATTAATTCCGGAAATGTCTCCTCTCCTTCTCCTATTACCGCGACATCGATATCGGAGTTTTGAATCACAATTTCCGGGGACGTGGTCATCAGCGCACCGCCCCCAACGATTAAAGCATTGCCTTTTGCCTTCTTTAACTCTTTAGCTATTTCTATGGTCGAATAGAGGTTACCGGAAAAGCAGGTGATCCCATAGACATCGGCATCAAATTCAGGAGCCTCTTTAAAAGATTCGGGATGGGAGGAGAGATCGACGACTTTAACATCATATCCCTTCATTTTGAGCATCGAAGACAGTATTGCGAGCCCAAATGGGATAGAGCCCAACTCACCGTCCTTTGATGATCTGAATTGCGGATGGATAAGACAAATTCGCATTTTGGTTAGGTCTCCACGAATAGGCCACAGGGCTTCAGATTAACGGTTGGAGGCCGCCGGTGTAGCCTATCGATTTTATTTTTTTTATGATTGCGTTTTTTGATAGATCGGTCATGGCCGAAACGAAGATTACTTCTAGATCCTGGCTCGGAATGTCATCCGGAGCCATTATTTCGTAGTCCGCTAAAAATTTACCCCTTTTGTTCATGTCACTATCAATGAAGCCCATGAAACGGCCTTTCGTTAGATCAAGCCTTGGAAGAATATCTTTAGTCAAAAAACCCGTACCGTAGATGGCATATCTTGTATCGTCAGACTTTGAATCGATTTCATGACTGATGATATTGACCGCCTGAAGACGTTTGCTGAAAAGACTGCTGTGTTGAAAATGTAGCTCTTCATGGGAAGGAAGAAGTTCTCTTAGCAGATTATAGAAGGTCTCCTTTGGAAGATCTCCTATGTATGAACAATCGTTGTGTTCCCGCAGTTGGATCCACTCTTCTGCTGATTTGACCAGGCCGTTAATACGGGATTCAAGGTATCCAAAATATCTGAAATTTCTGTAATCGAAAGGGATGCTGATTTTATTTGTGTCCAAGGCGTCCTGCCAATAGAAACTTCCGGGGTAGGGGCACAGGATCTGAACCTCGTTGAAGTCGCATTTCCCCGAACGGAGCATCTCGCCTACAATATCGAAACTCTGTCTGATATCTGCTTCCGTCTCAGTTGGGAATCCGACAATCGTAGGTACTCTCAACCGGATGTCATATTTAGCAAGGAGTTCGAAGGCCCTGAGGTGGTCCTTAAGCGTTGTTTGCTTGTTCATGTGCTTCAAAAGTCTATCGGACGCTGTCTCAAAGCCGAAGGCAACGAAATTTATGCCTATCTCTTTGAGGAGTTGACACATTTCTTCATCGACCAGATTAGACCTGATGAAACCGTCGAATTCCACCTTGCCGTAGAATTCCTCCTTTTTTATGGCATGAAGGAATGCTTTAACCCTTTTCTTACTCACGAAAAAGAGATCATCTTCCAACCCGATTACAGCCTGATGCGGATATTTCCTCCGAATGTTCCTGATTTGCCTGATAATGCTTTCCATATCATAGAATCTCACGGAGCCGTTCCAGAGACTCTTTTGCGAGCAAATCTTGCAGTTATAAGGACAACCCCGTGACGCAATGACCCTGGGGCTAATGGATGCTGAGGCATCAATGGATTCATAATCAGGTACGGGGATGTCGTTCAAATCCATTATCAGTTCCCTTTTCGGATTGATGACGATCCTGTCCCCATTGTGAAATGCAATGCCTTTAACCCCGGATATATGTTTCGGGGAAAGAGCGCCTTTTTCCTCAAAAATAGAGATCAATTCAACAATCGTCAGTTCACCTTCTCCAATCACAGCCAGATCAAATACTTTGTGGAGGTCCTGGGGCATCAAGGAGATATGTATTCCTCCAATCATGATCGGGATATCTGAAATCTCCCTTATTTGCCTCGCAATCTTAATTGCATCAAAATAGTTCTCCGAAACCGAGGATATGCCGATGAGGTCAAATTCTTTGGATTCAAAATGATCCAGCTCTTCGACAATGGTCGTTTCAACTTGATTGGGAAGTCTGTGGTTGAGATAAGTTGAGAGAACTAATCCAGCCAGGCTGTTCGGTTCTGCCACGGCTTTTTCGTCACGCCATGATACTTGAATGAATCCAAAATCAATCATTCAATGAAATCTCCTTTAGACTCTTGAATAGAATTCGTTAATGGGACTTTTGATGATTTTCATGCCGTCATGGATTTCGGCATAGCTTTCTTCATTGGAGCAAAGCCAACCGTCGCAGTGTGCGCACCAAAAATCCGGGCTATCGTAATGTTCAACCACAGTCCGTCTCCAGTTTTCATAGAAATCACTCGTCCATATGTCCGCTATGCCCCGGATCTCGATGGGACCATATTTAAAGTCATTGTCCGGAATGCCGCTGCAAAACAGTACGGTTCCGTCGGCTAGGATGGTCATGTAATCCCAAGGTGTCATACAGGTCGTTTCTTTTGGGGTGAAATATTTCTGTTTAAATGTCCTAATGAAAGTATCATTAAAGGGCTTTGGCTCGCTGAATCCCGAGAGAATGACTTCATCAGCCACATTGATCCATTCATTCAGGAAAAAATAGAAATCACCCTTTCGGTGATAGGGTGAATCACAAAACATGACCGAAACCATGGGATGAGTGTTACCATTCTTCTGATTTATCAGGGTCCGAATATTGGCATTCACGCGTTCATACCGATCAACCCCAAAATTCCTATTAAAATCCATTGCGCTGACCGCATCCAGATTGAATGTGATCTTTGCATTCAGATCATTGAACATCGGCAAAAGGGATTTAGAAAATATCCCGTTGGTATTGATCGCTGAATGGATGTTTGGATATTGCTTAAGGTGTTTGATGATGTCACTTATGCGCGGATGAATCAGCGGCTCCCCTCTGAGATAGAGGGCCAGGCGGATATTTCTATTCAATCCGCTGATCTCGTCAACGAGCCTCGTGAACAGATTAAAATCAATAAAACCTTCATGATCGGGGGTCATTTCGTTCCTATAGGAACACTTTTTACATCTGGCATTACATCGACTGCTCAATTCAATACACACCGTGGAAGGGAGAAAATCCTCGGATCTGCTCATGGCTAAGAGGAGGTCCATACAAGCTTTCCGGGAGAGTGATTGATCAAACACCGAGACTTCAACCTGGGATTTCAGAGGCGATTTGTAATCAAGATAACTAAAATGGTTCATTTCTGAGACCCGGGTAATTTCGTAAAACATGTTCGGATAAAGCGCGGGCATGCGCAAGATGCCCTGGGGCTTCCGAGATGCCAGGGCGTCTTGGATGAATGCTTCAAGAATATCCGAGGGCAGGGGTTCTTGTGTGCTGCTGGAGAAACCTCTCAAAATGAAATCCGTTTGGATAGGACCAATCATGTCAGAGAAATCAATCTCGGGTGTTGAAAGAGGAACCACTTTAAGGTCGATTCCTTCTCTCCTTTGATATTTTTTTGGGTTCCATGCCGGGTTTTCGTTGGTAAGCCCTATGATAATTTTCGTGATCAGAGGGAGGTCATAGTAGTGTTCAAGAATTCTGTTAATATAAAGATAATGCGCTTCATCGTAGTTTGAGTTGCCGGAGATGATTGCCGTTATCATGGCTAAGCCGCCTGTGCCGGGAGAGATTCCTGGGTCCTGAAATGGTCGCTCATGCTTATCTGCGCTTCGATAAGCGATAACTCCGATTCTAGCCCGAGTTTCCTAGTTAGCGAAGCACCTTTCTATTTTAGTTGATGTTTCAA
>CAYWMP010000101.1:0-21292 GCA_964459445.1 uncultured Desulfobacteraceae bacterium | reverse complement strand
AGCATGGCGTCGAACAGACCCAGGTTGGAGGATCCGGTTTTTGGATCGAGCCAGCGGGTAAAGTTAAACACCACATCATCGGCATTGAAGTCATCGCCGTTTGACCACTTAACCCCTTTGCGCAGATGAAAGGTCCAGGTTTTCAGATCGGCGGATGCCTCCCAGCTGGTTGCCAAATTGGGTCGGGTGATGTTATCCGGCCCGGTCTCAACGAGGTACTCGATAATATGGCGGGCAACGATGGATTTCTGGGTCCAGGAATAGGTCGCCGGATCGGCCATTTCTTGTACCACCATACCAAACTTCAATACACCGCCCCGCTTTGCGGCAAAGGTCTTTTTGGGCAGGGGGAGCCCCACCATGGCTGAGGCGACGCCCGCTGACAAGCCAAGCAGGGTTGCGATTCGCAAAAACTCGCGCCTTGTTATTTTGCCTTTTTCAAGTTCGTCGACTAATTCCGGAATAAAGGGATGCACTTTTTTGTCTTTTTTCATACTGATCTCCTTTCGCTCAATTCCCGTTAAACGTTTCTAATACTGCTCCAATCTATCGAAACCAAACGACCTTAAATGAGTTATGAACGCGCTTAATCGAAGGGCTCGACACATGCCAAAAGGGTGTCGGCGCGAAACTCAATGATCAGGGGCGTTTGTTTTGCAGAGTTTTGATGGAGATAACGAAATAAAATAAGTTACGTAGAAATAAATCAGTTCTTGGTTTCGGACGAGTTAAGAAATGAGGCTCTGAAGTTAGGCTCTATAGTTTACCAGTGGCCTGTTGCGGGGTTATTTATAGATATTCAAAGATGAATCCGGCCTTTACAATGACCAGAAATTGGGGGTTCCAATGCCTATAGAGGCGTGCGAAATTGAATCTATTCATCATTTTTGGGGTTGGCTTTTAAAGGGTTGATACATGCAGGGTGCTTCCACTTTCTGAAATAGACTTGCGACCCTTAAACTTCCAGCATCTTTTTATCGTAAGTGAGAAGAAAAATGTCAAGGGAAAAATGTCGAAAACCGCTACTTCATGAAAGAACTGTTACATTTCACACTTTATGGACTTTTATTCCGAAACTTCAAACACTTCGGTTGGTTGGTCAAAATTGAAAAGGACATCGTTTTCCCGATACACCTGTTCAAGGCGCCTCTGGTGCTCCTCGAGTTGCTTGCCGTCTCGACTTGCCAGTTCTATCACCAGGTAATTGATCAGGCAAGAAAGGGATGTCGGACTTCCGATGAGGGGAATATTCCTTGATGGTGCGATAAGTGAAATATGCGAGAATTGAATCAGGGGGCACATCGTGCTGTCCGCAATCACCATGAGGGTTTTGCCGAGTCGTTTCACCAGTTTACCCATTTTTATCAATTCATTTGGATAGCGCGAATAGGCTATAATAACCACCAAACTCTCAGGCGACGCGATTGTCAGCCAGTCAATGGTGGTGCTGTCGCTTCCCCGGAGGATGTGGATGTTCCGGCGAAACTTGGTCAGACACCATCCCAAATAATAGGCAAAAGTATACGAAATTCGGGATCCTATGACATAAACGCTGGGGCTTTTTGCGATTACATCCACGGCCTTTTCAACAACATCCAAATCAATGTTGGCATATAACTGTTTCAGGGTATCAATTTCCTCAAACACGACCCGTCGGAATCTTTCTGCTCCCGGCCCCTCCGTGTCTGAAAGATCCACGCGGTCCAGAAGCGTCAACTCGGTATCCACCAAATTCCTCAGATCCTGCAAAAATTCGCCATAACCCTCATACCCGAGTTGACTGACAAATCGGACGACAGTGGCTTCACTGACCTGACATACCGCCGCGAGTTCCCTGGTGGTCATGAACACCACCTTACTGGGATTTTTGAGGATATAATCGCGAAGGAGCTTGCCCTTTGGCGTCAGTGAGGCCCGGTGGGCATCCAGTTTCCTTATCAGGAGTTGGAATTTCGGTTCCCCCATAAGTTTCTCCCGGGTAATAAAAATGAGCCAATTTGATTCAAAATGAGACGGGTTTTTAGGGCAAACTAACAAAGGCGGCCCTAAAGCACAACAAAAAATAATATTTCTTTCACTTATAACTATTTTAACTAATTGATATCATGACATTTCTTAATGCTATAAAATTAAATCCATAGAGTTGCAATATCTGTTGACATGTTTTGTTTCATATGCAATAGAAACTTTCATATTCCGACTGGCGAGTTGAGACCTTTGCAAAATGCTCAATTTTGGTCAAGGTCAATAAAGATAAGGATTTTAACCACAGGAATACTCGAAGTATTTGGAGGATTAAAATCCGAGTCTGAAGCAGAGATTGGGCAAAAGGGGACGTTTTGCAAAGGTCTCAGTTCCTTATCCCGTTTGACTGATTGAACCGGAAAACAGAATAACCCTATGTTCCGAAAGCCAACCCGACTTTGGGGGGAGCCCCCACTCGAAACCCATTACGATGTGGTCATTATTGGAGGAGGCCTGCACGGCTTGGCCACTGCCTACTTCCTCACCTGCGAGCAGGGCGTCAGAAGTGTAGCCGTTCTTGAAAAACGATACATCGGCTTCGGCGGAGCAGGCAGAAATACGGCCATTGTCCGGGCCAATCAGAGAACCAAGGAAAACCTTCCCCTTTATGATGAGGGGCTCAAACTGTGGCCTCAACTCACAAAAGAACTCGATTTCAATCTCATGTTCTTCAATTGCGGGAACCTGAATCTCGCCCATAGCGAGGCCGCAATGGGCGCCATGCGGCTCCAGGTGGCTTCCGCCCAATTCATGGGCATAGAAAACGAAATTTTCGACGCCAAGCAATGTAAAGAACTCATCCCTGAGCTGGACATTTCGGATCGACTCACCTATCCCATCATGGGTGGCATGTACCATCCGCCGGGCGGTACCCTTCGCCACGATGCCTTGGTCTGGGGACTCGCCAAAGAGGCAGCAAGGCGAGGCGTTCACATCCATCAAAGAACCGAAGTCACAGGGATCGGCCTTGAAAAGGGGAAAGTCGTTTCGGTTCAAACCGGTAGAAAGACGATCCACACACCAAGAGTTCTTATTGCAGCGGGCGGTTATTCAACGCTCATCGCTGACCTGGTGGGCATCCGCCTCCCCATACATGCCTTAACCATCCAGGCCATGGTGACCCAACCCCTTAAACCCGTCCTGCACCATGTGGTCTCATCAGGAACCTATCA
The DNA here is from genome assembly GCA_964459445.1 of uncultured Desulfobacteraceae bacterium. GTDB lineage: Bacteria > Desulfobacterota > DSM-4660 > Desulfatiglandales > HGW-15 > CAYWMP01. Next base: position 18,095 of record CAYWMP010000101.1, on the reverse strand, counting down.
CTGTTACGGGAATCAGAGTCTTAAGGGAGAAATCGTCACCGGCGCACACATGGATCCCTGGCCCAACTACACGACCCAAACCACGGCCTACTATATTAAACACCAGGCCGAAGCCATGACCGAGCTTTTACCTTGCCTCAAGGGCGTGAAATTTATGCGCCATTGGGCGGGACTTGCCGACATGACCCCGGATATGGCGCCTATAATTGATGGAAACGATCCCTATGAGGGCCTTTATTTGGACTGCGGTTGGGGCTATTTCGGCTTCAAATCAGCCCCCATAGCGGGAAAATATGTGGCACAGTTCATGGCAACAGGACAATGCCCTGAAATACTCAAACCCTTCAGGCTCGGGCGCTACCGGGAGAATCGCCTGATGGGCGAAATTGCGACGCCCGTCCAATATGGCCCTTGGAACTAGCAGGTGAGACCTTTGCAAAACGCCCCCTTTTACCCAAACTCTGCTTCGACTCGGGTTTTAATCCTCAAAATACTTTAAGTATTCCTGTGGTTAAAATCCTCGTCTTCATTGACCTTGGGGAAAATCGAGCATTTTTCAAAGGTCTCCATGCTGATGAAAAACGCTCATCTGCGTCGTTACCCTCGTCCCTCGTCATTGCGACGTACTGGTATGTACGACTCATTACTCGGGACATCGGGTGCCTTGCATCTAAGCATTTTTCATCAGCCTGCTTGGGATCATATTCTTGAACGCTGGATTTATTGAGAATTCATTCAGATTTTCATGACTTCCAACATAATACGAAGGGATACTCGATACTGGTTAGAGGAAGGTAAGCAATCGTGTAATTCTTTCATCCAGAATCCAGTATCTAGTATCCAGTATCAGTTTGAACCAAGTGGTGAGTTCGTTGGAAAATTCAACGGTAGGATCTAGCAGGGAGTTTTCATCATGTCACCTACAATAACCTGCCCCATTTGCGGCAAGAGAAACGGCTATGAATTCAGGTTTGGCGGGGAGGAAAGGGGCCCAAGGCCTGAGGAGGAAGGTCTCACGCCGGACAGGTGGTGCGACTACGTCCATATGCGCACGAACCTGGGTGGGCCCCAAAAAGAATGGTGGTATCACAAAAACGGTTGCGGCGCCTGGTTCACAATCTGGCGCAATACTCTCACAAACCTTGAAGTCGATGAGCAGGGGTATGGATAGACTCACCCATTTGTCGACATTACGAATCGACGGGGAAAAGAGGCTTTCCCTGATCTATAGGGGAAGGACCTATCGGGGTTTCGTCGGCGATACGGTTGCTACAGCCCTCTATGGCAACGGAATTCGTATCTTTTCAAGGAGCATCAAATACCATCGCCCTCGAGGTCTCTACAGCCTCGATGGCGAGAGCAGCAATTGTCTGATGGACATTGACGGCATCCCCAATGTTGCCGCGGAAAAAATGCTCCTTCGAAACGGCATGAGGGTGAAACCACAGAATGTGACAGGAAGTCCCGAGATGGATCTCATGGGCTTTCTGGATAAGATGGATTGGGCTTTGCCCGCGGGATTTTATTATCGCTATTTTCACAAACCCTACAAACTGTGGCCCTTCTTTCTGAATCGGATCCGAAAGGCCGCCGGACTCGGAATTCTCGACCCTGCTTCGCACATGGAAGGCCGATACGATGAACGCTATCTGAATTGCGATGTCTGTGTAGTTGGCGGAGGTCCGGCCGGAATGCAGGCTGCCCTCGCTGCGGCCGAGCAAGGTTTGCGCGTCATCCTTTTGGAGGCTCGCCCCTGGCTCGGTGGCTTTTTTGATTACCGCACGGCGAAGTATGACTCCGGTGTACCGCTTTACGAAAGGGGTCGAGAACTTGCGAAAAAGGTCATTTCAAATTCGAACATAAGAATTTTTTGCCATACGTCCCTTACGGGCCTTTACGCCAATTCCCTTGTCACGGGCCTTCAAATTGGCGGTGACGCCGATTCATTTGATGAGCGATATCTGGAGATTCGAGCCCGGGGTTTGGTGGCGGCCACAGGGTGCTCCGAGAGACCTCTCATCTTTGAAAACAACGAAAGACCCGGCGTGATGCAAATGGCCTGTGCCCATCGTCTGGCCCATACTTATGGGCTGCTCCCCGGGGAGCGGGCCGTTTTTTGTGTGGCGCACGACCTCGGACTTGAAGCGGCCATGGATCTTTTTGATGTCGGTATGGACGTGGCCTGCGTGGCCGACTCCCGAACCCAGGTTGCTGATTCAAGCCTGATTGACGCTCTGATCAAACGCAATATCTCTTATCTCCCCGGATATGTCGCTTTAGAAGCCCATGGAAAGACCCTGAAGAGGGTAACGCTCTGCAAGACAAAGGGTGGCGGTCATAAAACAGTTGATTGCGACACCCTCGTGGCGACCTCCGGGCTAATCCCTGCGAGTGGCCTCCTTTCCCTTGTCCCGGCAAAATCGGCCTACGACCCGCACACTGGTTTTTTTCTGCCTATTGACCTCCCATCCAATATCCATGCAGGAGGACGATTACTGGGGTTTCAGGAGGCGAAGTCCATTGAAACCTCGGGGCGGTTGGCGGGCCTCAACGCAGCAGCGGATTGCGGTGCAAATATCGAGCATCTCAAAAAGGACACCCGGGAATTGCTTGAAGATCTGCCGGGCCCGGTTGAAGGTTCACACCTGATTCAGGCGCCCGGGAAGGGGAGAAAGCGCTTTGTCTGTTTTGATGAGGATGTCACCGTCAAAAACATTCATCAGACCTGCGATCAGGGATTTGACAGACCGGAACTGGCAAAGCGCTTTTCAGCGGCTGGGACCGGACCCGCACAGAGCGGCATACCCGGCCACAATCTACCCCTGCTGATTTCCGAATACCGCGGTGAGCCGTCCGGATCCGAAGTTCCTACCACGGTTCGCTCTCCCCTCGTTCCGCCTCTCCTGGCCACCTATGCGGGAAGACCCTATGAGATGTTCAAACGGACCCCTGCCCAGGAACGGCAGGAAAAGGCCGGCGCCATCTTTAGAAAAATCGGCGCATGGAAAAGGGCAAGGTATTTTTCGAAAGACTTCAGTGCCCGCGAAGAAATCGAAAATGTCCGAAATAATGTGGGACTGATCGATGTGAGCACGCTTGGAAAGTTCCGCATTTTTGGTCCCGATGCCCTGAAGGCCCTTCAACGGGTCTATGTGGGCGACATGTCCAAAATACCGGAGGGCAAGGTCAAATACTCGGCCATGTGCAACGATGACGGGTGCCTGTTGGACGACGGCGTTATTACCCCTATCGGTCAAAACGACTTCTATTTCACCACCTCAACCGGTCGGGCCGATTCCACAGTAGAGTGGATTCGGTATCATGCCAGGTATGAAGAATGGGATTTTCACCTGGTTAATCTCACCGATGCTTACGGCGCGATCAATCTGGCCGGTCCCAATTCCCGGTCCGTGCTTCAAAAAATCACGGATGAAGACCTGACAAATGAGGCCTTTCCCTATACCGGGTACCGTGAAATCAACCTGGAGGGGGAAATTCCTGCCAGGGTCTTTAGGTTGGGATTTGTCGGCGAACTCTCCTATGAGATCCATATGCCCTCCTCCATGATGCCGGTTGTCTGGGATCTTCTCCTTGATTCCGGCAGTTCCTTTGGTATTCGTCCTTTCGGACTTGAAGCCCAAAACGCCCTCAGGATGGAAAAGGGCCATGTAATCATAGGGCAGGAATCCGAAATACGCACCACATTGCACGATCTCGGGCTCGGCTTCTTGTGGTACAGGCATAAACCCGAGGCGAAAACCGTGGGGGCGCCCTCTCTCAAGTTTACTGAAAACCAGAAGGACCGGATGAAATTGGTTGGACTGGAAATGGAAAACCCGGCAAGGCCTCCCAAGGACGGCTCAATCATTGTGGACCAAACCATCCGTGGCCATGTTTGCACCGCCCGGTTCAGTTACACGCTGAAAAAGGCCATAGGCCTGGCCCTGGTGGAGGACTCTATCTCAAAGATGGGAACAAGAGTGGCTGTTTTTGAAGATGGGATGGGCGATGAGCGTCTATATGCCACGATCGTTCCTGTGCGATTCTTTGATCCCGAAGGTGAAAGGCTGAGGATGTGATCGTTCACCTAGGAAAGATATTTGACAGGATAACAGGATAGACTTGATATTTATCTGTCCTAATCCTTGCGGATGAATGGGCTATAAATCTGGCGAATAAATCCGGTTAATCAAAAGAACTATCACAACCTGGAGAAGGTCTTATGGAGCATGAAAAAGCGACCGATTCAATTATCGGCTGCGCTTATCGTGTTTACAATAAAATGGGCTTCGGTTTTCTTGAAAGTGTGTATGAGAAATGTCTGCTCATAGAGCTACACAAAGCTGGCCTGGATGCAATTACACAGAAACCTATTACGGTTTATTACGAGGGCGAAATCGTAGGAGAATTCGTAGCAGATATCGTGGTTAATGATGCTGTTATTATTGAACTGAAATCGGTGAGGCGCATCATTCGTGCCCATGAAGTCCAATTGGTTAACTACCTTGGAGCAACAGGGAAATCTGTTGGCCTGATTCTTAATTTTGGGGAGAGAAAGGTTGAAATTAAGCGTAAGGCCAAGGATCTGCACTAAGGAATCAACAGGATAAAAACAATCAATTTAATCCTGTTATCCTGTCTAAAACATCTTAGCTGCTACAGGTTAAGGGTGTGAGGTTTCTATGACAATGTCTTATCAACGGTGTTCGCCTATATCCTTCTCAGACACCGTACTTCATAAAGAGATGCGAGGCGGGTGGGAGGTGGCACTCGAATATGGCAACGAGGAAAGCGGCCCCTATTTGATTGATCTTAGCCATATCGCGAAAGGGGATATCCAGAATTCGGACCTTTTCCTGATGAAGCCATGGGGTCTGACCGTGCCGTCGCCGCCGGGAGGCTGCACACTCGAAGAGGGCATTCTTTTATCACGCCTTAACAGGACGCAAGCTGCGGCATGGCATCTCACGAAAGAAACGGCAGCCGGACTCCAAGATGTTGCCTTCACGGATACGACCGATGCCCATGCACTATTGGCCCTTGTGGGCAAGGAAGCCTTTTCCATTATGGAGAAGTTAAGCGCTTTGGATCTGACCTCGCCTGATCTAAGGAGCCCATTCCTCTTACAAGGCCCTGTTTTGCATGTGCGCGCTTTGATTGCCGTACTTGGCGAAACCGATAATATGGCTGGCATTCTCATTGCATACTCAAGGGGATACGGCCAATCTATGGCGGAGGCGTTCCTTGACGCCGGGCTTGAGTATGGCCTTCGGCCTGCCGGCGAGAGAAAATTTCGTGATTGGCTAGGGGGAATATAACAGTCTAGCCTTTTTCAATTTTATGGGGCTGTGGGTTCCTTTATAGGGATGAAAAAAGGTCCAGGGTGCAGCTTTTAAAAGGGCTAAATTTGGTACGGAGGAATAGATATGACAACTCAAGGGATTTGCGGAGGTCAGTATCAACCCCTGTCTGTTGACCAGATCAAGACCATCCATGATGCCTCTTTAACCATTCTCGAAAAAACAGGATTCACCTATGAATCCGGGCTTGATGATACCCTGGCGATGCTTGAAAAGGCCGGTGCCGAGTGGGATAAGGAACAGGCTCGCATCCGCTTTCCGGCCGAATTAGTCATTGAGCAGATCGCCAAAGCCCCTGAACGGGTGATCCTCTACAGTCGCGATGGCGGCCATGATTTGGATCTTGGGGAACACCGGGTCCATCTCGGGACGGGGGGGACTGCCATAAATATCCTTGACCTGGAATCGGGTGAAGCCCGACCCAGCACGCTAAAGGATCTTTATCAACTAGGCAGGCTCGTGGATCAATTGGAGAACATCCAATTCTTTTTGAGGCCCTGCACACCCACGGATATCCCAACGACAGCCTATGACACGAACTCTTTCTACGCCTGCTTCAAGGCGACTTGCAAACATGTCATGGCTGGTGCATTCGGTGTAGAGGGTTTTCATGAGGTACTTGATCTAGCATCCATCATTGCCGGGGGGCGTGAGAAACTCCTTCAAAAGCCCTTCTTTTCCACGGTTACGTGCTTTTCAATCAGTCCCCTCAAACTCGATACACCGACAGTCCTCATTATGCTTGAGGCCATTCGAAACAGGATTCCCGTTGCCCTGTCTTGCGCACCGATGGCCGGGTCAACTTCCCCTATAACAATGGCCGGAACCCTCGCCCAAATCCATGCCGAACAGCTTGCCGGGATAACCATTTGCCAGTTGACAAATCCGGGCTCTCCACTACTATATGGCGGCATTCCGGGCATGGCCAACCTGTCGACCATGGGGTATGTGGGAGGCGGCGTTGAATGCGGCATGATGAATGCGGCCATCCATCAAATGGCCAATTTCATAAAGGTGCCGAATTATAACTCTTCAGGGCTTTCTGATTCAAAAATACCGGATGCTCAGGCCGGGTGGGAAAAGGCCATGACGACCCTGCTTGCTGCAATGGGCGGCTCCAATTATATCCACCATGCGGCGGGCATGCTGGAATCCATGCTTGCGGTAGCCTATGAACAGTATGTGATCGACGATGAAATTATCGGGATGAGTCAAAAAGTTCTCAAGGGCATCGAGGTCGATCCGGAGCATTTGGCGCTTGAGGTCATTGATGAGGTAGGCCCCGGCGGAAACTTTATGACTGCAACGCACACCATGAAGCATATGCGCTCTGAGTATTTTACCGGTAACGGGGTATCTGATCGCAAAAACAGAGATAAATGGACTGAAGAGGGTTCTCGGGATGCCTGGACGAGGGCCCGTGAGATGGTGCTCAAAATCCTCGATCGGGATGAGAAACCCTATATCCCGGAAGAGACGGATCGGATCATCCGACAGAAATTTGAGATTTTCATTTGAACGCCTTTGTTTACTTACCACAAAAGAGTTTGGACAGGATTACACAGTGGACAAGGTTCAATTCATCCTGTAAATCGAGGAGAAAATCCTGTTAGTCAATTAATTATTCGCTTTAGGTTACCCATACTGTATTAGGTCGCAATTTGAATTTTTAGACCCTAAAATCTTGCTTATCCTGTAATCCTGTCTAAATAAATATCGCAAAGGAGATTGCCATGTTCGATTCCAAAGCCATTATTGATGCCCTGATCGCCTGTGACCAACCAAAGGTCCTTGAACTGGTTAATTCTGCACTGGCCCAGGGGGTCGTTGCGAAAGACATTCTGGATCAGGGTCTGATTGCCGGCATGGACATTGTCGGTGAAAAGATGGAGAACGAAGATATGTTCATCCCTGAGGTGCTGGCGGCTGCGAAGGCCATGGGCGCTGCCGTCGAAATCCTCAAACCTCAACTGGCAGATACCGATATTTCAGCCAAAGGCAAAGTGGTCATTGGAACGGTTAAGGGAGATTTGCATGACATCGGGAAAAACCTTGTGTCCATGATGTTGGAGAGCTCCGGCTTTGAGGTGCATAACGTTGGCGTGGATATCCCGCCCGAGAAGTTCTTGGAAGAAATCAAGGCTAAGAGTGCGCAAATGCTTTGCCTTTCCGCGCTTCTGACAACCACCATGCCCATGATGCAACAAACGATTGATGCCATCACCGAAAGTGGCATTAGAGACAAGATCAAGATCCTTGTTGGTGGCGCCCCGGTCACGCAAAAATTCTCTGATGAAATCGGCGCCGACGGCTATGCGCCTGATGCGGGATCTGCAGTCAAGCTGGCAAAATCGGTGGTGTAAAAAACCGGTTGCGGGTTTCTGGTCAATGTGGAAAACCATGCAATTAATAAATAGGAAAGCATAAACCGCAATAACTTTTCCATACTTTCCTAACAATCTGCTTGTTTTCCATGCAACGGACAACAACCCACGGACATGAGCCTATTTCATGAAAGTCGCCGTATTCCAGACGAACCCGAAACTACTTGATGTCAAAGCAAACCTGGATGACATCATTGCCAAGATCCATCGGGGAAAAAAGAAGGGCGCGCAACTTATCGTCTTCCCGGAGCTGGCCTTGACTGGTTATTTTGTCGGCCGGCGGTATCACGAGGTATCTCTCAGGTTAGATTCCAAGGAAATAAAACAACTTGTCGATGCCACCAAGGGAACCGCAGCGATAGTAGGCTTTATAGAAGAATCCCTTTCCATGAATTTCTATAACGCCGCCCTCATCGCCGTGGACGGAAAAATTCTTTTTGCTTACCGCAAACTCAACATGCCGAATTACGGGGTATTTGAGGAGCGCAAGTACTTCTCCCCCGGGAAACATGTTCCCGTTTTTAAACTCTATGACTTTACAATAGCTGTCTTTATCTGCAATGACCTGTGGCACCCTTCCCTCCCCTACCTCGGCGTCACCCAAAAAGCAGACGTCTTTGTCACCGCCTTCAGCTCTTCTGAGGGCGCCATGGGCAGTGAATTTTCCAATATAGAGGGTTGGGGCATTGTCAATACTTTCTACTCCCGGGTCTTCGGCGTCTATAATATTTGCGCCAACCGAGTGGGGGAGGAGGTATGGAAGGAAGATAGATCCATTATTGCTGCGGAAACCGCCCAAATTCCCGGTGTTGAGTCCTCCGAGGCCGCTCCTCAAGATCAGACATTTAATTTCTGGGGTGGGAGTGAGATTATCAATCCCTTTGGAAAGGCCATCGCCAAAGCGGCCCTTCACAAACCGGACGAAATCTTCGGGGAAGTATCAAAAGAACTGCTTCGTAAGAAAAAGATCCTCCTGCCCTATCTGAGAGACGATGATCCTTACTTCACCCACCGAGAACTTGAAAAGATCCTCTACGGCCAAAAAAAGGAGGGGATTAAGGAGTAGAGAATTGTTTTCGATGGGCATTGAGGATTCTTCCACAGATCTCCCCGACGGATAATCCCGCCAGAGTCAGCGGTTCAATTCGGTTAGGCAGGACCTCCGGCAAATCCGGACCCAGTTCCTCGAACAACTCAGGATTTCGGTTGGCATTGACCTCGTCCACCCGATCAATGGGTGTGAAGTGGGGAACTGTCATGAGTATTTCGGGCGTGTCGTTAATGAGTCCATGGATGGCGGCGACCACTTCAATGAAACGATCCAGTTCGCTTTTGCTGAAACTCTCTGTGGGTTCAATCATGAGGCCGTAGGTTTCCGGAAAGGCCACTGTCGGCGCGTGCAGACCGAAGTCCAGGAAGAGCTTTCCGATGGATGGAATCACTTGTGAACTGTGAATTCCGGTCCTTTCAATCCTTTCAAACGTTGACCTTGAGATCGTCAAGATGAATTCGTGCATTCGCGAGGTGCATTCCGCGCCTGAAGGCAATGTCGGATAGATTTCAGATAATTTCTTGTGAACGTACTTGGCCGAGAGGATCGCTATGGCGCTCATTCGTTTGATGCCTTCAGGTCCGAGAGCGCGAAGGTAGGTGTAGGCCCGCACCTTGTGGGCGAAATTCCCGAAATGGCGATGGAATGACCCTATTGATTTTTCGGGTTTGAAAATCCCAAACTTGCCATCGGCATTTTTCATGACCTGTATTCCGGGAAGAAAGTCTTTTAATCTTTTGCTTACCGCGACGATGGCGTCACCCGGCCCGCCGCCGCCATGGGGGATGCTCCAGGTCTTGTGGAGGTTATTGTGAACCGCATCGACTCCCAGTTTGCCCAAATCGACCCACCCCGCAATGGCGTTCATATTGGCCCCATCCATATAGACCAATCCGCCGACCGAATGGATGAGCTCCGCAATTTCTCCAAACCGGGTTTCGAAGATCCCGGCGGTGTTGGGGTTTGTGATCATGATGCCGGCGATACGGGTATTGTATTCCCTGATCACACGGGCCAGTTGCTCCCAATCCACCCTCCCTTCCCTGTCGGCCTCAATGAGGACAATCCCCGCCCTCTTCCCATTCACAGATCCCGTCTCAAATCCTGACATGGCGGCGGTTGCGGGATTCGTCCCATGGGCGGATCGGGGAATGAGTAGGACATCTCGCTGATCCCCTTCACCCCTTTCCCGGTGATAGGCCTGGAACATCTTTATGGACACGAGCTCACCCTGTGCTCCGGCCACCGGTTGAGTCGCTACCGCTTCGAGCCCGGTGATCTTCCTGAAAATATCCTGGATATGGTAAAGCACTTCCAACGCACCCTGAGCGTCTTCCTCCAGCGCCTGAGGGTGAGTTTCAGTGAAACCCGACAGGCTCGCAGCCCAATCATTAATATGGGGATTGTACTTCATGGTACAGGAACCCAAGGGATAAATGGCATAGTCGGGGCTAATATTCTGGTGTCCCAGGCTATCGTAAAAGGCGATTAGCTCGGCTTGAGAGTGGTCAGGGAGGTTTACGGGATCGGTCCTCAGGTACTCACCTGTTATGAAGGGGACGTTGCCTGGTGGGCCTTTTCTTTCGAACTGAGAATCAAAGAATGCAACCAGTTGTTCAATGTCTCCTTCAGAATGGATATCGGAGAAGGATAGCTTGAGTAGATTATCTTCCTCCCCAACCCTTGAAGACACATCAACACCAAGGTGTATATTTTGGGTCCGGGCCTTCTCAATCAGGAGCTGGCTGGGGAAAGGCAGTTCGATCACGATCTCATTAAAGAAGGCTGTTCCCGGAAATCTGAGGTTTACACCCTCGTAGGATGTCAGTCTCTCGGCTGCCTCCCGAGCATTCTCACGGGCCCTTTGACAGGCCTCTTTCATACCCTTTTCACCTCGGGCCAATAGGGCCGCGCCGCCAAGGGTTGCGATAAAAGACTGATTGGAGCAGATATTCGATGTCGCCTTTTCCCGACGTATGTGCTGCTCTCGTGTTGAAAGCACAACGGCCTTGCACTCATGCCCTCTTGCGTCCCCGGCTTTGCCCACGTATCTCCCGGGTGTTGCCCTGATAGCAGACCTGTTCTTTTCATTGTAACGAATACCGAATATTCCCAGGCCCGGTCCGCCATAGTTTGGTCCAATCGCCAGGTGTTGCCCTTCTCCAACGATGATGTCGCATCCCTGTTTTTGACTTCCAAAGACCGCGGGGGGTTTCAACCCGCCCGTGGCGAGGTGGATAGGGTCAATAATCGCGACGGAACGGATCGATCTCTTGGTACACCAATCCGTGATGAGATCCACATCTTCAAGATGGCCTAAACAGTTCACCTGGGGAAAGGCCACCGCGCCGAGATGAGGGGTTGAATCAATGATTGCTTTGAGTTGATTGTAGTCGGTCAGACCGGTCTCGGGATCGATTTCAACCGTAGTAATCTTCATGGTAGTGCCCTGGGCCAAAGATGAGAGCACCTTCAAATCGCCGGGGTACAGGGCTCGACTCACGATTACGGTATTCGATTCCTTTACCAATCTCAGGGCACATCTGAGGGCTTCAAAAAGGCAGGTGGCTCGGTCATAGAGGGAGGCGTTGACCGCTTCAAAACCGGTCAACATGGCCAGAGCGGAAGCATAAATCCAAAGGCTCTGGAGGGTCCCCTGGGACCGTTCGGGCTGGTAGGGCGTATATGCTGTCGTGAGCCCACGGATTCCTGCGACGTGGAACACGATTTCCGGAACCCTGTAATGCTGGAGTCCGTCGCCGATGAAACTGAGGGGAATTTTGTTCTTTTGTGAGATTTCGATAAGATGGGCTCGTAATTCCCGATACCCTAGCTCCTCAGGGATATCGAGGGGGTGTCCGAAAAAAATCTCCCCGGGCAAGTCGGCATAGAGTTCATCGAGCCTTTTCAGGCCGAGCTCACCCAGCATCGCCTGAATGTCATCATCGCCGGCCGAGATGTAATGCCGTTTCAATTCCCTGGGCAATTGCTCGGGATCATAACCCAGTTGTGGCATTCCATTATTCATGTATGAATTTCCCTACGCGGGGATCCGGCAATCTCTTCTCCATCCTCCGTGGCAGTCCTATTGCGGTCACCGTCGGCCTAACCTATGGTCTCAGACGAGGACGGGCTACGGTCGGGCTCATTTTTTCAAACCCTATCTATAGGCTCCTGTGTCGATTCCCGCATATGGAAGGGTTCAATAGAATCGATCATTTCATTGGAAAGAACCATTCTGTCCTTCGACTTTGCTCAGGACCGTGAGCCTGTCGAACGGCCAGGGATATTGTGGCGTGAACCCTCCCATCTACGGGAACGGCAGAATTTGGTGGAACTCTTTTTGAGATAGGGCTTGAAAAAAAGGCTCCGACCTCCGCTATTGCCTAAGGTGTTTTCAACCTAAGCGCCCTATTGGGTATTGATTCAGAGCCTGGCCAGGTTTTTTTATTTCACACCTTTTAAAGGTCTCTTGATAACAACACATTCTCGTCTCTAGAGGCCGTGACGGCCTGCTATATGAGTTTGTGGAGTTTCTGAATATGCTCCTCGAACTGCTCACCGGAAAAACAGTATTTCATGTCGAAGAAACGCTGCCTGAATGCGCTGACTTTTTCCTTTACATCGAGATTATCCATAATGACATCACGCATGAACTGAGCCACTTCTTCAAAGTCGGCTTCCTTCATTCCGAATCGGGTCATTTCTGAAACGCCTGTCCTTAAGGCGCCTGCAGCGGTAAATCCCTCTTCGTCCGGCGCGGCCTGATAATTTAGGACAATATTGTTTTCCTCCAAACGGCGGGCTATCTCGGGTCCTTTGGCATATCCCACGTTGACGACCACCTGGTGGGTCTCAGTGTATGAAATGGCGGGGTCGCCCGCCACATCAAGACCGCTAGTCTTCAAAGCTCTTGCAAAGGCCTTAGCATTTGCCACCACCTGTCTCTGATAGGAGTCTTTGAAATAATTCATTTCATAAGCCGCCAACAACAGCCCTACCATGGTGCCCAGATGATGGTTGCTTACGCTTCCCGGGAAGGTCCTTCGCTGGATCGCCTCCCATAATTCAAACCGCAGGTCCTCCTCCTCATAGTTGGATGCGATAACGCCTCTCTGTGTTCCGAAAAAGGTCTTGTGGGTTGAGCCAGTCACCAGGTCCGCCCCTTCCCCGAAAGGGTCCTGATAATGGGGTCCCGCAAGCCCGAGGACATGGGCCATGTCATACATCAACACACACTCCAGGGAGAGTTCTTCAACCATGGACCGAACCTCTGAAACGGGCTCTTTGTGGAGGATCATGCTCTTTCCGAAAATCACCAGCTCTGGCCGGTACTCCTCCAGGATTTCCCGGCATTTCTCCAAATCCACCTGAAAGGGATTCTCTTCGAGCACCGGGAAGTTGACCACAGCAGGCCCTTCCGTCTTAGGATCCCGCATAACGAAATCCCGCAAAGCGCCCATGGGCTGTGCGCTGAGATGCCCCCCTTTGATGATATGGTGATTCAGGATTTGTCTGATTCGACGTTGTTCGTTTTTGCGGTCCGCACGATTTAGGAAGTCTACCATGGCACTGAATACGGCGGTGTTCGCCATCTGTCCTGAAACAACTCTACTTTCAACCTGAGTGCAACCCAGGAACCTTTGAAACTCACAATTCAAATTCTCTTCAACCTCTGCAATGAAGTCGGTGCCCTGATAATAAAAAACTTCTGCTTCTGAAAAGGCCTTCATCTGTTTATGTTCGGCATACCGGCACACGGGATCCATGATCGAGAGCAGGCGGGTCATGACCGAGGGCGTTTGCTCCGAAGGGATCAAATTAATACACTGCTGTTGCCGCCATAGTGTGTTCTCTGCCGCCTTTTTCACAAAGGTCGCGACAAGATCCAACGTTTTATCATCAACCTGTGGGGCTGGGCACACAGGCGCCTCGGAGCGCAATCGGTCGTAGGGGATGGCCCGAGCTATCGGAGGGGCTTCGGTTCTCAGGTGGTAGGGCACGACCGCCGCCTTGATCTTTTTTCCCCTGATTGCCACCTCCACTTCTTCCCCTTCACAAATATCGCTATCCAAAAATGCCAGACAGATTGCCCGCATGGTCTTCTCATCGATCAGCCGTGACTCGAGCCCCACACCTTCGCTTTGCCAGTAGGGGACCATGGTCCCGCTGGTCACATAACCCACCTGTTTGTCGCTCGCAAACACCTCGTCCCCGGCTCGAGCAACGCCCCGACCTTCGAGCGCTATGGGCATCGTGAGACGCGGCAGGTCAGCCATCAGGGCATAGTCTCTGTCAACGATTCTTTTGAAAGCCTCAAACTGCCTTTGAAGGCTCTCTTTCCCGACAAACTCCTCTTTGAGCGGCGATAAACTCACCGCAAAACGGGCCAGGGGTGAAGAGTAAATTGGGATCTCTTTCCCTTCAGGATCTTGACCCATTTCATGGCCGTAAAGGGGCAGACCCCCTTCCATTCTTAGGGTATCCCTGGCGCCAAGGCCGACCGGTTCTGCCCCGCCGGTCCCAAGGAGCTGATCCCATATCATCGGGGCGTCGTCTCTTTCAACGAAAAGCTCAAATCCAAGGGGTTCGCCCGTATACCCGGTTCTCGATATCATCACTTTTTTGCCGTTGACCTCTGCTATGCTGAGATAGTTCCTCATGGGCTCCGGAAGGTTTCCTGCATTCATTGCGCCTGAAAGGATCAGTTTTGAAAGGGGCCCCTGGAGGCTGAGCATGGCCAGTTCAAAGGTCCGATCCACCATTTCGATATCTTTGAAATCCTTCACATAGGACTGAAAGTGATTCCAGTCCTTTTCACGGTTTGATGCGTTGACAACCAGCAGGTATTCATCCTCAACAAATCGAAACAGATAGGCATCGTCAACAGCGCCCCCCTGTTCATTGGGGATCATGGTGTATTGGCTCTCCTCTACTTCCAGACCGGCTGCATTGTTGGTCAAGGTGTGTTGCAGAAATGCAAGGGCATCGGAACCACGGATGATGAACCGGCCCATATGGGAAACGTCGAACAGTCCCGCCTTTAGTCTCGTTGCCAGGTGTTCCTGTACAATCCCTTTTTCATATTGCAGAGGCATTTCCCACCCCGCAAATTCAACGATCTTCCCGCCAAGGCTTTTGTGTCGGTCAAAGAGAACGGTCCTATGGAGTTCGCTCATGTCTTGTTACCCTCCCGGATCTAGGCATTGAGAATGCTGCAATTTCGTTATGTTATTCCGGTTCAGTTTATGGAATTGCTCTATTATATTCACTGTGACGAGTCAAGGGCAGATTCCTTGGGCGTTTATGGAAAAAATGCCTTGTTTGGAAGAAAGTGTTTGACAAGCCTGCCTTTACATCTTTAGAATATTTTGATACTTGTCTTTAAAATAGGGTTTCTGAAACAAATGAACCAAAACTATCGGAACATTATCGCCATTATTGGGGAGGTCGGGCTCCTTGTATCCCTACTTCTCGTTGTACTGGTAGTACAACTCAAACCACCGGGTCTGATAATGGCATAAGGCTACAAACATCGTTCAACAAAATCCGTTATCAGGCCAGCCTGATAGCGGATTTTTTTTGGCCAAAACACAATCACGAGATTATTTGAAGCAGGCCCAACAGTCTGCTTGGAAGGGGGTGTTCACCATTTTACTCAAAGGAACGCAAATCCTAAACGAGGTCCTGAAATGTGAAGGCGTTACCACTATATTCGGGTTTCCGGGTGGTGCAGTCATCGATATCTATGATGAGTTGGCGAAATCCGACATTAAACATATCCTGGTTCGTCATGAACAGGGCGCCGTGCATGCCGCGGACGGCTATGCCCGTGTATCCGGAAAGGTGGGCGTGTGCCTTGTTACCTCGGGGCCGGGCGCCACGAACACCGTAAGCGGTATTGCTTCGGCCTATATGGACTCCATCCCGATTGTCGTTCTTACAGGGCAGGTTCCTACTCCTTTGATCGGAAACGACGCCTTTCAGGAGGTCGATATCGTCGGCATTACCCGGTCCTGCACAAAGCATAACTACCTTGTGCAGCACGTTGATGATTTGGGGCGAATACTCAAGGAGGCATTTCACATTGCCCGATCGGGTCGACCGGGGCCGGTTCTTGTCGACCTGCCCAAGGATGTCATGCAGGGAGTGACCGATTACACGCCAATAAATGAATGCCGGCTTAGAGCCTACAATCCGACTTACGAACCGAATAGGAAACAATTGCCAAAGGTATTGAACCTCATCAAAGAGGCCGAGAGACCGGTGGTCTTTGCAGGGGGCGGCGTTATCCTTTCCGGTGCCTCTGAGGAACTTACCCGGTTTGCTCGCTTGATCCAGGCGCCGGTCACGACCACACTCATGGGACTTGGCGCCTTCCCCGGAACGGATCCCCGGTGGCTCGGCATGATCGGAATGCATGGGACCTACCGCGCGAATATGTCCTCTGCCGAATGTGATCTTCTCATTGCCATCGGGGTCCGTTTCGATGACCGGGTCACAGGAAAAACCGACGCCTTTGCCCCCAAAGCCAAAATCGTTCACATCGATATCGACCCTACCTCCATACGCAAAAACATCCCGGTAACCATTCCTATTGTTGGCGATTGCAAGAGAACGCTGCAAATCCTGAACAAAAAACTCGATGAAAACGGACAGGCCGGTCTTCAAGAGAGCCGCGAAAAATGGTTTCGCCTGATCGAGGAATGGAAAGCAACCAAACCACTGGCCTATACCCAGGAGGACATTATTAAACCTCAGTTCGTGGTCGAAAAGATCTTCGAATTGACCAACGGCGAGGCCATTGTGACCACAGAGGTCGGTCAAAACCAGATGTGGGCCGCCCAGTATTATCATTTCGACCATCCAAATGCTTTTATCACGTCGGGTGGATTGGGTTGCATGGGATTTGGACTACCGGCGGCATTAGGCGCGCAGGTAGCAAGCCCAGATAGTATTGTGGTGGATATTGCAGGGGACGGCAGCATTCAGATGAACATCCAGGAGATGGCCACAGCCATGCAGTACGGCCTCCCTGTGAAGGTCGCCATCCTGAATAACGGCTACCTCGGTATGGTGCGCCAGTGGCAGGAGTTTTTTTATGACCGATGCTATGCCCAGACGGAGATGGAATATGCCCCTGATTTTGTGAAGCTGGCCGAGGCCTATGGGGCTGTCGGCCTGCGGGCCAAAAGCCCCGATGAAGTCGCGCCGGTTTTGAAGGTCGCTCTTTCTACCCGAAAACCGGTTATCATGGATTTTCTCGTGGAGCGTGAAGAGTGTGTTTACCCGATGGTCCCTGCAGGAAAAGCGATCACGGAAATGCTTTTGGTGTAGTTGGAGTGGCTAAAGTGTTTGATAAGAACCCTTGGAGTGGGAAGGCGCTATGAACAATCAAGATCAGAACAAACACATCCTATCCATACTTGTGGATAATGAGCCCGGCGTATTATCCAGAATAGCAGGCCTATTTAGTGGTAGGGGATTCAATATCGAAAGCCTGTGTGTGGCTGAAACCATGGATCCTCTGGTTTCTCGAATCACCTTGGTCAGCATTGGTGATAATGCAATCGTGGAACAGATTAAGAAGCAGCTTAACAAGCTCATCAATGTGATCAAAGTAAACGACTTTACGGAGAAGGCCTTTGTTCAGCGGGAGATGGCGCTGGTCAAGGTGAGGGCAAAGCCCGAGAATAGGGCGGAAATCCTACGGATGGCTGACATATTTCGTTCAAGGGTTGTGGATGTGGGTTCTGAGTGCTACATCATTGAGGTGACGGGTGATGAAGGGAAGATAAGTGCTATACTAAACCTGCTTAAGCCCATGGGCATAAAGGAGGTTGCCAGAACCGGAGCCATAGCCCTCGCCCGGGAAAAACAGTGATTGGCTGGAATGGCTGTTAGCGACCGACAACTGATCGATGGCGAATAACTCATGACCCGCCGTCGCTAAGAAGCTGTGGCGCGGCGGGCCAAAACTTAGGAGGTAATAAATGGCGAAAATCGATTTTGGTGGCGTGGTTGAAGAGGTTGTAACAGCGGAAGAGTTTCCCCTGGAAAAGGCTCGGGATATTCTCAAAGACGAAACCGTTGCGATTCTGGGATATGGGGTTCAGGGTCCGGGGCAGGCCTTGAACATGAAAGACAACGGTATCAGCGTTATTGTTGGGCAGCGAGAAGGAGGGGCGTCATGGCAGCGGGCCTTAGATGACGGCTTCGTACCTGGCGAAACCCTTTTCCCCTTAGAGGAAGCTGCTGAGAGGGGAACCATCATCCAATTCCTGGTCTCCGATGCCGGGC
>CAYWMP010000100.1:0-21686 GCA_964459445.1 uncultured Desulfobacteraceae bacterium | reverse complement strand
CCTGGATGAGATCAGCGAAATCCCCCTTTCAATGCAAGCGAAGCTATTGCGGGTGGGCGATACCGATGATAATCGTGACCATACCGTCACCATCACCCCCAAGAAGGGTCGCCTTCATGAGCGTTTCGTCCTTCTTAAGCTGTTTGAAGATCCGGTTAATCTCTTTTCCTGTGATGTCAGTCGAATCCGGCATAGGGCTCAGCGTCCTAAGGGTAAATTTCGGGCTTTGGCAGCCTCCGTAAAGGAAACGGTTTCCGTACGTCGCCATTCATGAAAAGAAGCAAATTTTATGCCATCCCACGAACCCCTAATCCTGCGGTTGACAA
The DNA here is from genome assembly GCA_964459445.1 of uncultured Desulfobacteraceae bacterium. Lineage (GTDB taxonomy): Bacteria > Desulfobacterota > DSM-4660 > Desulfatiglandales > HGW-15 > CAYWMP01. The sequence continues at coordinate 21,360 of CAYWMP010000100.1, read as the reverse complement.
ATAAAACATGGGCAAAATCGGAATCTGCGGCCCAAATGCTCCGTTCCTTTGCGCGAAGGCAAATACAGATAATTTGGGGCCTATAGGCGTGTTATGACGCATTATTTGAGGTGGGAGTTAGGGTTGGGAAAAGACAGGGAGGCGGTGGCCTATGGAACGATCGATAGGGGAAGTCTCCCTTAGGCGCCTTCCTTCTTAACGGCCAGAAGATTCATGATCACGACGCCAAGGAAGCCGAGGACCATCAAGCCGAGAGCAAAACTCACTTCTAAATCCCAATGGGCCGGCAAGATGTTTATTTCGGAAAGGACAACGGTATTTCCGGAATTATCCACAATGCTTGTCAAAGGTTTCTTCCAGGGCCAGACTTTCCTCAGGGACCCAAACATCAATCCTGCGAGAATGGCGATGGTCGCATCGTGATACCGTTTTAAAAGCCAGCTCAAAAAGCGAACGAAACTCAAGAGTCCGATGCCAGCGCCAAGGGCTACGATAAGCAAAGTGAGAAAATCTCTGTTATTCACCGCCTCCAGCACATACCTATATTTCCCCAACAGAACTAAAATAAAGGCACCGGATATGCCTGGAAGAATCATGGCCCAAATGGCGATGGCACCGCTCAAAAGTAAAAACCAAGGGGCATTCGGCGTACTGACCGGCACCATGCCCACAAGGACATAGGTTCCGGCAGCTCCCAGCAACATCCAAAGGGCAATTGCTAGATTCCATTTGGCCAGATGGCGGCTTACTGTGAAGATTGAGGCCGTGATCAGGCCAAGGAAGAATGACCAAATCAAAACGGGCTGATTTTGAAGAAGCCAACTCAAGATTTTGGCCACTGAGAAGATGGCAACCAGGATACCTATTCCAAGGGCCAAAAGAAAACGCCAGGATAAATGGTTTACGGCATCTTTCACCTTACCCGAGAAGAAAAGCCTACAAAAAGTCAAATCAAAAGATTTTACAGATTCCAGTAATTCTTCATAGATGCCGAGGATAAAGGCCATGGTTCCACCCGAGACTCCGGGAACGACATCGGCTGCACCCATACAAAAGCCTTTGATCGAAATTCCAATATAAGAAAGAAATGATCGTTGTATATGTGTGGATTTTTCCATAGGGTCTTTTCGTTATCCATCAGAGATAGGGCATGAAAAGGATTTCATGGGGCCGGCTGATGTTCGGGACGGAGGAGATCAAGGATCGTCTTCACGGGATTGAAAGTAATAATTGGGACCTCGACAAAGATACTGATCCAATGAGCCATCGCCCCATTCCAAAGCCCTGGCAACTCCAATGCCTTCAATTCCCTGCCTTCCTTGGATTTGGCAGATATGAATCCGGTGTTCGGGTCAATGAATTGACTCAGGTCAAAAGGCCTTCCCCTGTAGTCCCGAACGCCACAAACAAGGTCGACCGGATTGAAGTGGGTAGATGACTCCCAAAGGGTTTTTTGGTCCGATGAATCCATGTCTACCTGGGAAGATTCAACGATTTGTAATGATAGAGTCTTGTCTTCATGCCCAACCCAGAAAGGGCCGCCGCCGGGCTCGCCTTCATTCTCGACCATACCACAGACCCTTATGGGACGGTTGAGCCGGGATAGGAGAAAATCGGCCTTCTCGTCTTTGGAAAACCCTCCCATATCGGATGGCGGCACGATGTTGAGGTGCGTTTTGGAAAACTCCAAGGCCTCATTCAAAAGAGCATTCCTATAACCCCCACTATAAAGCTTCCTCAGATAGCCGAAGATTTGGTCCTGAAGTTGGACCAGATACCCTCCCAAGGCCCGCTTATAGGTGTAAGTTGAACTTTTGAGACGATCAGGGACCACGTTATCGATGTTTTTGATATACAGGATATCGCCCGCCTGGTCCTTCAGATTTTCCAACAGGGCGCCATGCCCGCCGGGACGAAAGAGGAGAGTCCCATCCTTGTTCCTAAAGGGTCTATTTTGCATGTCAACGGCGATAGTGTCCGTGGAGGGTTTTTGTGTAGAAAAGGATATCTCGTATCTTAAGCCTGATTCTTCGTAAAGGGATCTGATATCGGCGATATGATCAGCAATGGCGGATTCATGCTCGGGGGAAACGGTGAAATGCAGCCTCCCCATCTTTTTTTGATCAAGGACATAGGCAGAGGCCTCCACCAAATGCTCTTCAATGGGTGTGCGAAAATGGTCGGGGTAAGCGTGGAATTTGATGAGTCCTTTGGGCAGATTGGCAAGATTGAGCCCTTTGGGGTTTAGGACATGGTCTACGATCTCCTTGAATTCTCCCTTGGTCATTTGGGCTTCAATGTCAAGCCCGTCTTTGGCCAGGGCCACTTTTAGATCGTCAAAAAATGCAAATCGCTTTATCCCTTCGATGAATTGGATCAGGTTGCGGCAGTCGGAGTCACCCTTCCGCGCTTCGTCCCTTATGCCCTCCACCTTGATTTGATTGTAACGGGTATTAAATGAGAGGAGCAGTTTGAACATTCGACTCGCTGCGCCGGAAGCAGGCACAAACTTCATGAATCTGCCTGATGCAGCGGATTCCTTGTGTAAAATCTCCAAACCCCTGATATCGTCTTCACTCAGGGTATGGATGCCATCTCTCTTGGTGCAAGGTCGTTCCAGATTTGCGAAAGGAAAACCCCTTTTAAAAAGCTCAATTTGCTCCAGCACTTTTTCCGGCGACGTCCCCTGATTCTCGATTTGCCTGATATCCTGATCACTGAATATCGTGTCTGCCATGTTTTTGCCTCCCCTCCAGAAGCAAGGCCAAAAAAGTGATCGGTTCAAGGTTCGGGGTTCAAAGTTCAAAGTTTCTAGTCTATTAAAACCCCTCAATAAACTGAGGACGGAGGATATTTTAAAAAAGAACCGGTGTCAATGATGGGAAGTCCACGATAGGCCGAAGAAACGCCACTCGTGAGATCCCCGCCTCTAGGCCGGGGAAGATGTGCCTAGATGGTGATCAGGGCAAAGGAAAAAACTTGTCTATTGAGGCCTAAACGAATAGGGTGATAGCTTACACAAACCGCAGGAATTTTGACACGGATAGCCCTATACCGCAATGCCCGCCAGTATTTTGATACCGTACCCGAGAATCCAATCAAAGGAAACGACCGGTGAACGATCTTGACCTTTCCTCGGACGTTCAGAGTCCGAGAATCTACACGGTAAGCGCCCTCACGGAAGAAATAAGGGATCTCCTGGAGGAGCATTTCGATTTTGTATGGGTGGAAGGCGAAATTTCAAATTTTAGAAACCCGGCCTCAGGACATTATTATATGGTCCTGAAGGATGAAACGGCACAGATACGGGCGGTCATGTTTCGACCTCAGGCCCGGTACCTAAAGTTTGTTCCTGAAGACGGCATCAAGGTGATTGCCCAGGGTCGTATCGGGGTTTACCAGCCCAGGGGTGAGTATCAAATCATTCTTGATTATTTAGAACCTTTGGGCGTAGGAGCCCTGGCACTTGCATTTGAGCAGCTTAAAAAGAAATTGGCTTCAGAAGGGATCTTTGATGACGAGGCGAAGAGGCCGTTGCCCTATCTTCCCCAGAGGGTCGCAGTGATCACCTCACCGACCGGTGCGGCGATTCGGGATTTTCTCAGGGTCATACATCGCCGCTTCGCAAACATTGAGATCATTGTCGTCCCGGTCAAAGTCCAGGGAGATGAAGCAACAACAGAAATGGTTGAGGCCCTCGAGATCGTGAACCGTGAACTCAAGGTGGATGTCGTTGTTATAACCAGAGGCGGCGGATCCCTGGAGGATTTATGGGCTTTTAACCGGGAAGAACTGGCCTATGCTATCAGGGCCTCTCGGATACCCGTCGTCACGGCAGTAGGGCATGAAATCGACATCACCATTTCGGATCTCACAGCGGATTTTCGTGCACCAACGCCCTCTGCCGCTGCAGAACTCCTTGTGAAGGAGAAGGAGTCTTTAGAACTTCGGCTCAATGACTTCAGGGGCCGTCTGCAATCAGGCATACAACATTACCTAAGCCGGATGAAACAAGAATTGGCGTTCCTGCGCAGAGGTATCCGCGACCCCAGGAAACGGCTGGCAGATATATGGTTGCGCCTCGACGAACTGAGCGCCCGACTTCTCAGACTCATAGAGGGCATAATAGGGGAAAAGAAGGGTCGTCTTGGATCAGAGGTCCGAACCCTTATCCTTCAATCACCTTTGCGCAAGATCGAATCCTATCAGGAGAGAATAGCATTTCATAAACGCTCCCTGGCGCTTGCGGCCTATAGGAGGCTTAAGGATTATCGTAAGGATATTGCCCTTCTGGAAGGAAAAATAAAAGACCTGAGCCCATTATCAGTCCTTGAGAGAGGCTACAGCATTACGCGAAAACTGCCTGAAAGGCGAATCCTGAGGGGCAGCGCCGGTGTTGAGCCCGGAGATCAGGTTCATATCACGTTGGCAAAAGGCGAGCTTGAATGCCTTGTGGAGAAACCCATTCGGAAGTAGGAACAGACCCCTTTGGCGATTTATCACGGTAAGGCAAAGAGATGGGCCATCCTGGGAACAGGGATGCTGCTCATGACCATGGGAGCTCAAGCCGTCCCAGGGGTGAACATGGTCGAATGTTCTGATTTTCCAAAGGTCGCCCTTTCATCCACTGTTCTGTCGCAGGGTGGACTTGAGCTAATCAAGGTTCGAACACAAAAGGGCAACAGGCCATCAATCACTTGGAACGGGCGATCGGTTCTACTTGTTCCAAATAGGTCAAAAACGGTGTGGGATGGTTTTCTGGGTGTTGATCTGCAGACAAAACCCGGATTTTATAGACTCACCGTGAGGAGCAATAATCCGACCGGTCAGCAAAAAACCATTGAGATAAAGGTGAGGGAAAAGGACTATGGCGTAAGACGGTTGACGCTTCCTAAAAAAATGGTAGATTTGGACGAAGAAACCCTAAAGCGGGTTCGGAAAGAAACAGGAAAATTGAAAACGATCTGGAATGCTTTGTCTAAAGAGCCCCTTTGGCGGGGCCCTTTTGTCAAACCGATCCCCGGTAAAGTCATAGGACCCTTTGGCCGCAAAAGCGTGATCAACAATCAGACAAGATCGCCCCATTCGGGCGTTGATTTAAAAGGTAAAAGGGGGACGCCTATCAAAACGATAGCCAACGGTAAAGTGGCCCTCACGGAAGAGCTCTTTTTCGGGGGGCGTTCCGTTGTGATAGATCACGGTGGAGGGATCCAAAGCGCTTACCTGCATCTGGAGAAAATCCTGGTTAGCCCCGGCCAACAAGTAGACAGGGGAGATGTCATAGGTCGCGTCGGTTCATCGGGCAGGGCCACAGGTCCCCATCTGCACTGGAGCGTCAGGGTGAATGGGGCCCGGGTGGACCCCCTAAAATTAACTGTATTGAGCGAGCAATTGGAGCAATAATGGCCGAAAAAAAGTATGAAGACGCCATGCAACGATTGGAAGACATCGTTGAAGATCTTGAAAGCGGTGAGATGTCCTTGGAAAAATCCATGAAAGCCTTTGAAGAGGGTATGAAACTGGTGGGCTTCTGTTCAAAAAAACTGGAAGAGGTGGAAAAGAAGGTCACCTTGCTAGTAAAAGAAAGTGAAGGTCAATTCGTTCAGCAGACCTTTGAAGCGGAAGACAAGGACGATAACTGAAAATGGATTTAAAGGCCTACCTAAATGAAAAAAGGGCCATTGTGGATGATGCCCTTGAGGCCTATCTGCCGGATTCTGATGGTTTGGCCGAGGACGTTGTCAAGGCTATGCGCTACAGCCTTTTTGCGGGCGGGAAAAGGCTAAGACCAATTCTTTGCATGGCCGGCGCAGGCGCCGTGGGCGGCGAAGAACGGGAAACCCTTCCGATCGCCTGTGCCCTTGAGATGATACACACCTACTCCCTCATTCACGATGATCTCCCCATGATGGACGACGATGATACACGCCGGGGCAAACCCACAAACCATAGGATTTTTGGTGAGGCCGTGGCCCTTTTGGCAGGGGATGGACTGTTGACGGAAGCCTTTCATCTTATGACGAATAAAGGGCTGAATGGGGGTGTAAACCCCCGAGCCCTTCTTCGCGTTATCGCCCTTGTTGCAGAAGCCGCGGGGCATCGAGGCATGGTAGGGGGGCAGACCGCAGATATCCAGTCAGAAGGCAAAGAGGTCGACAGCTCTGTTCTGGAGTTCATCCATACTCACAAAACGGCAAGACTCATAGCGGCCTCGGTCTCTTCCGGCACTATATTGTGTGGTGCTAATGGGGCCCAGGAAAGGGCCATGAGGACCTATGGCCACAATATCGGTCTGGCTTTTCAGATTGCCGATGATATCCTCAACATTGAAGGGGATGCCACGGCCATGGGCAAGGCGGTAGGCAGCGATGCAGAAAAAGGAAAGATCACATACCCGTCCCTGATTGGGTTGAGCCAGGCAAAGGAGATTGGAAAGGGAATGGTCGAAGAGGCCATTCGTGCCCTGGCGGCCTTTGATCATAGGGCGGACCCTTTGCGACACATAGCACGCTATATTATTGAAAGAAAGAAATGATGAACAAGAACGATGAACAGCCTCTATTGGATGGCATAGATAGCCCCTCCGACCTAAAGAAGCTCCCCGTGGAAGATCTTGAGCGATTGGCGGAGGAAGTCAGACAGAGAATTATCGAAACCGTATCAAAGAATGGCGGCCATTTGGCGCCGAACCTCGGTGTCGTGGAGCTCACTATTGCTCTGCACTACATTTTCGATGCACCAAAGGACAAAATTATATGGGATGTGGGACATCAATCCTACACCCACAAACTCCTTACAGGTAGAAGGGATCGTTTTCATACCATAAGGACCTATGGCGGCATCAGCGGTTTTCCCAAGAGATCGGAGAGCCCCTATGACACCTTTGACACCGGACACAGCAGCACGTCCATTTCCGCGGGCCTCGGGGTTGCCACGGGAAAGGCCCTCAAGGGAGAAAATAGCCGGGTCATATCCGTCATCGGCGACGGCTCAACCACGGCCGGTATGGCCTTTGAGGGGCTCAACCAGGCTGGCCATACGGAAAAGGACCTCATCGTTGTCCTCAATGATAACGCCATGTCTATCGCCCCCAACGTGGGCGCCTTCTCCTCCTTTATCAGCAGAAAAATGACGGGCAGGCGGTTTGTCACCTTGCGGAGGGAACTGAGCAATTTTCTGAAATCGGTGCCCGGCGTGGGAGACAACATTGTGAATCTCGTTAGAAAAAGCGAGGACTCCTTTATCACCTTTTTCACCCCGGGAATGCTTTTTGAAGCCTTTAAATTCAAGTACATCGGCCCCATACAGGGCCATCGGCTTGATCGGCTCCTCCAGACCTTCAAGAACACGCTCCACCTGGAAGGCCCCATCTTGGTTCACGTGATAACGACGAAGGGAAAGGGATACGAGTTTGCGGAAAGAAATCCTGCCCACTACCATGGGGTAGGGTGCTTTGAGGTATCCACCGGCTCTCCCCCTGAGTGCAAGGAACCGGGTCCTCCAAGCTACACACAGGTGTTTGGCAACACCATGGTGGATTTGGGAAAGAAGGACGAAAAGGTATTTGCCATAACCGCCGCCATGCCTGAAGGCACCGGACTGAGCAAGTTTGGAGAAACCTTTCCAGACCGATTCCTCGATGCAGGCATTGCGGAGCAGCATGCCGTCACATTTGCTGCAGGATTGGCAACCGAGGGATTTAAACCCGTGGTCGCCATATATTCCACCTTCCTTCAAAGGGCCTTTGACCAGATCATACATGATGTCTGTCTTCCCAATCATCACGTGGTCTTTTGCATGGACCGGGGAGGCCTGGTGGGTGAGGACGGCCCGACCCACCACGGCCATTTCGACATTACATACCTTCGAAGCTTGCCCAACATGACGCTCATGGCCCCAAAGGATGAGAATGAACTCAGGCACATGCTCTATACGGCCCTGCAGCATTCGGGTCCGGTTGCCATAAGGTATCCAAGGGGAACGGGCACGGGCGTGCCTATGGTTGAAGAATTCAAGACCATTCCCATGGGCGAAGCTGAAGTCTTGAGGGAAGGAAAAGACCTGCTTATCATCGCTTTGGGCACAATGGTCGCATCGGCCATGGAGGCAGCAGCCGTTCTAGGGGATGAAGGCATCTCGGCCGAAGTCGTCAATTGCCGTTTCGTGAAACCTTTGGATAAGCGGCTTTTGGATTTTGCGGAGTCAATCGGCAAAGTGCTGGTAATCGAAGAGAACATACGACAGGGCGGGCTGGGCGGCGCGGTCCTTGAGCTATTCAATGATAATGGATTGTACCATGTCCCTGTGAAAAGACTGGGCCTGCCGGACAGATTCATAGAACACGGCCCGGCATCTGTCTTGCGGGAGAAATATGGAATCGATACCTCAGGGATCTTAAAGGAGGTAAGGGATCTCTGCAAAGAAGGGTAAATCAAACAAGACTCGACTCGATATCCTCCTTGTGGAAAAGGGCCTTGCCGAGAGTCGTGAAAAGGCAAAGGCCATGATTATGGCAGGGCTTGTCCGGGTCGAAGGGAACCGGGTCGACAAGCCTGGCCATCTTTTTCCCACCTCAGCAAACCTCACCTTGAAACAATCCTATCCTCCCTATGTCAGTCGAGGCGGGCTCAAGCTCGAAGCGGCTCTGGAAGCCTTTTCGATCGATGTGAAGGGCCTGACCCTATTGGATGTAGGGGCCTCCACAGGCGGATTCACCGATTGCCTTCTTAAACGGGGTGCGGAGAGAGTCATTGCCGTTGACGTGGGTTACGGCCAACTCCACTGGAAGGTCCGTCAGGATCTCCGGGTGACCGTTTTGGAAAGGACCAATATCAGGAAACTTGAACCGGCAGATTTGGATATTCAGCCGGATGGCGCGGTCATCGACGTCGTCTTTATCTCCTTGAAGCTGGTCGCCCCCGTCGTCTCCCGGCTGCTCAAGGAAGACGCTTTTATCGTTGCTCTTATTAAGCCTCAATTTGAAGTGGGGAAGGGACAGGTCGGAAAGGGCGGGGTGGTTCGGGACCCGCAACTTCATAAGAAAGTCATCGATGACCTGAGCGAATTCTTTAGGGAGTCGGGTTTGGACGTCAGGGGTCATATTCCGTCTCCCATTCTCGGCCCCAAAGGCAACAGAGAATTCCTCATGGCCCTCAAAAAGGCGGGGCCGCATTTGAAAAACTAGATTATCATCTTTTTCCTTTTTGCCTCCCTGCCAGCAGGACTGCGACCCATGGTGAGTGCGGGAATCCGGGAGCAGGCCCTGTGAAATAGCCTTGAATTCTCGCAACAGCTTCGCTATCTTTGACCCGAAAACCCTGGCCCAGACGTGGCATGCAGGGACTTGTTTCCGGAGACAAAGGAGGCAAAGTGATCGGATATGGCGCTTGAGGCAAAAAGAATCAAAGATATCGGCAATAGGGATGCCACCCTACTTAGTAACGGTTTGGTTCGTGTTGTCATTGATGACAAAGGGGGTATGGTGCCGGAAATGGGTGCAAGCCTTCCCACCGGTAATCTGAATGCCCATTGGTTGCCTTACTTCAGATCCAACTCGGGGCAAGATTATGATATAGGAAGGCATGGCGATTTTTGGCCAGCAGAACTGCTGTATCATATCGCAGGCAATTTTCCCTGCTTGCCGAACTTTGGGGGCGAATGCGAGGCAGAGGGTATTCGCCACCCCGCCCATGGCGTTACCGCCAATGAGACCTGGGCGCTCCAGGATTTAGAGGCCCTGGATGATAAGGCTGTTTTCCTAAAATCCCGGTTGAAGATCAGAAATAACATAGAGCGTTATCCCTTTGAGTTTGAAAAGTACGACATCTTGCTTGCTCATCATCCCGTCCACTATGCTGTCTTGAAGATCAAAAACCGCTCAGATAAGAAAATGCGCTCAAATGCGGCCTGGCACAATACGGTCGGGCCGCCCTTTCTGGAATCCGGTTGCCTGGTGGATGCATGTGCGGACAGGTTTTCCGCCCCTCCCAAAGGAAGTGAATTCGATGAAACCGCAAGATTGGCCCTGGGGGCGGAATTTGATGATCTGTCCGCCGCTCCTTTAAGAAACGGCAGGCGCGCCAATCTGCGTATCGTCCCCGGGATGATCGGCTTCACCGATTTTGTCACGGGGTGTATCTCGATTGAAACAGATTTGGGTTGGTCGGCGATCGTGAATCCGAGACTGAAGGCCCTCTATCTGAGCTTTTTTAAGGGCCCTGGCGCCATTCAAGAGAACGAAATATCCCTGCGTTTCAACAACCTATGGATGCAGTACGGGGGCCGCGGATTTGTCCCCTGGGCAAATCACAAAGATGGCACGGACACCACCTTTTGTCTGGGGGCAGAAAACGCTATCGGCGCCTTTGCCAACGGTTTGGCCTATGCCTTAGAGCATCCTCAACTGATGGGGCATCCCACTCATTTTGATCTGGAAATCGATGAGGAAAAAGTGCTTTATTACGCCACCTTGTTCACTTTTTGCCGGGACGTCAATATTCAAGACGGAATAGATGATGTCAGGGCTGAGGATAGAAAAATTGCGGTTATCCCCCGGGCCAAGGGCCGCAGCATGCTCATTGATGCTGATCCGGGTTTCGAGACTATAGAAGAAATGGTTCGTCAGTTGGGATAGGGTAAATAGAACGTCTCGAGAAATTCTGCTTGCACGGTGAAGCAGGGCCAAGTTCCGGCCAGGCCCCATGATTATCCAGGTAAGTCCTATGGGGAGGATGGGTGTGAATGGAGTATAGGATTCTTATAGTTGATGATGAAGAAGAGATGTGTATTTCACTCTCCATGTTCCTTTCCTCTAAAGGCTACAGGACCCTCTATGCCACGGATTCCCTGAAGGTGCAAGATCTGTTGCTCTCAACGCATGTGGACCTCATCATTATGGATATCAAAATGCCCCGTCTGGGAGGCATAGATCTTTTAAAAAACATCAAGGAAAGGGATCGCTCTATCCCCATAATCATGATCACCGGGTTTCCATCCATAGAAAATGCCGTGCTGGCGATGAAGTATGGGGCACTCAATTTTTATGTAAAACCGCTAAGGCTCCATGCATTGCTTGATGAGATCAGCCAAGTCCTGAATGTGCAGAGAAAAAGAAAACAAGGATTTGCCGATGAACATAGAATGATAACCGAGAGTCAGTGCATGGCTGCGATCCTAATGAGTCTAACCAAGGTAGCGCCCACGGATGCGACCGTTCTCATAGTCGGCGAGAGCGGGACCGGCAAAGAACTGGCGGCAAGATATATCCATCAAAACAGCGACCGCAGAGATGGTCCTTTTGTCAAAGTCAACTGCGCTGCGATACCGGACACGCTTATCGAAAGTGAGATGTTCGGCCATGAAAAAGGTGCATTTACCGATGCGAAGACCAGTCGAGAAGGGAAGTTCGAGCTGGCAAATCATGGAACCATATTTCTAGACGAAATTGGGGACATGAGTCTGACTACCCAGCCTAAGATATTGAGGGTATTGCAGGAAAAGAGGTTTGAGAGACTCGGGGGGAACAAGGATTTCGCGCTCGATGTGAGATTTATTACGGCCACCAATAAAGACCTTTCCACTCTCATAGAAGATGGGTTATTCAGGGAAGATCTCTACTATCGAATTTCGGTAGTCATTATTGACTTGCCGCCCCTAAGGGAGAGGAAAGAAGATATTCTTCCCATTGCGCAGTATTTTATGAGTTTTTACAATCAGGTGTACGGCAGCTCGATCAAGGAAATATCCGAAGAAGTCAAGCAGATATTTATCCAGCATGATTGGCCTGGAAATATAAGGGAGTTGAAAAACTGTATGGAAAGGGCGATCATTTTCTGTGAGGGAGATACAATCGGCATAAATGATCTGGCTGCCCAGTACAAAAACCTGATGGCGGATTATGAGGCCGGCGACTTTCAGGATCTACAAAATAGTCTGAGCCGGGCCGTAATCATGGAGGCCTTGAAAAAGAGCGCAGGCAATAAAAAAAAGGCCGCGCGATTACTGAATATTCACCGAAAGACCCTTTATAATCGAATGAAAAAACTAGGGATATCATGAGTGCACCTTCCAAGGAATGCCTGCTGATGATGAACAATGTTCATGTCTCCTACAATGACGTGAAGGCATTGAAGGGCGTTGATTTTGATCTTTACAAGGGTGAGATCCATGCCTTGGTTGGAGAGCACAGGGCCGGCAAATCAACCCTGGTCAAAGTGCTCAGCGGCATGGTCCGGATGAACAAAGGGGAGGTCATTTACAAAGGCAGAAAGGTCAATCAAATAACCCCTCAATCCGCTATAAAGCAAGGGATCGGGATGGTGTACCAGGATTTTAACGTGCTCTCCACGCTTAATGCGGTAGACAATATCTTCGCAGGGCAGATGCTGACAAAACGATATAGGGGAATAGATTATCCTGCCATGGTCGCAAAGGCAAGAGGGCTGTTTGATCAATTAAACATCTCCATAGATACAAATTCACCAATGAAAGACTTATCCACTGCGGAACAGCACATGGTGGAACTTGCCCGTGTTTTTTCCTATGATCCTGATTTGATTGTCCTGGACGAAATCTCAAGCAAACTTACACCCCGGGAAATGGAAATCGTTTATCAGCTTTTGCTGCAAGCCAAAAACAAGGGCAAGGGTATTATCTATATTTCCCACAACATGGATGAAATCTTTCAATTTGCTGACCGGGTAACCATTCTAAAAGACGGATATCGGAAGGGCACGGAAAAAATAAAGGATATTGACCGGATTAAATTAATCAAGCTCACCTACTCCTTTGTCTTGAGCCGCAAGGAGTTGGAGCAGGATAACATCAATCTGTATCACATCAAAAAATACAATGAAAATATCATCCGCAATCTACCCATTGGCGTGATTATCCTGGATATTGAAAATAAGGTCTATATGATCAATTATAGCGCTGTCAAAAGTCTGGATCTTTATAGCGGAGAAGTGGCCAACCAGCCCATAGAGAGGCTCTTTAAGGACTTTTCAAAGAAACTAAAGCGCGAAATGCTGACAAGGATAGCAAACAAAGAAAAGCATACCTGGAAGGAAATAGGGCTAAAAAAGGGAAAATACGTCAAGATAAGCATATACCCCTTTCAGGACGAGGATTATGTCTTTCTGGGAACCATTATCTTGATCGAGGATATCACCCAGTACCGCTTTTTTATGGACCAGTTCTTGAGAATAGAAAAAATCGCCTCGATTTCGGAATTGGCCGCAGGGGTCGCCCACGAAGTCAACAATCCCCTGGGCATCATCCAGAACTACATCGAGGTCTTGAGGACTTTAGACACAGAGAAAAACGTGAGCGAAATAATCGGAAAAGTAGAAAAGGAAATCCTCAGAATTGAAGAAACGGTTGGAAACCTCTTATCTTTTTCCAAGTTAAACAAGCTGCCTGACAAGGAAGTTGATCTGGGCGATGTCATTAATGATGTGCTTCTTTTGCTTCAATACAAATTCAAGGAAAAGAATATTAATCTGATCAAGAGGGTCATTAGAGATGAGGCATATGTGATTGGAGATGAGAGCCGCCTAAAACAAGTTTTTATGAATCTGCTTCTCAACAGTTTTGAAGCCGTCCTGGAGGAGGGCACAATAGAAGTGGACATGAAAACCGATTTGAAAAAGAGGACCGTCAAGGTTGATATTCAGGATAACGGCTGCGGCATATCTCAAGATATCAGCGCCAATATCTTTGATCCTTTTTTTAGCACAAAAATTGGCAAAAAGAATACCGGCCTTGGGCTGGCCATCTCCCAGCACATTATTGATTTACACCAGGGAATTATAATCTTTTCAAGCGTGCCCGGCAAAAGCACGACCTTCTCTACAAAGTTGCCGCTTGCAGCCTGACGGATCAGCAGTGCCAGCGCTGGTCTTGGCAAATAGTCCAGGGGGCACTCTCCGTGCTGGCCATCCCCTGGTTCACGGCGGCTTCGCCGCCGTGAATCGCGGTGCTGACTTCGCCAAGCCCCTTGTCCCGGCGCTACGCGCCAGAACAAGGTACTTGACCGGACACCGTGGGCCGCACAACTAAGCTGCGCTTGCTTGTACGGCCCACGGCGCCGGTCAGCACCGCGATTCCATGGCGCCCGGACGGGTATCAAAGGTGTGTGCAAGTCATTGCACACACCGGATCATCGCGTGTGGTTCATTTTACCCCTTCTCATGAACGCTGCCTGCCAAACAGTTTGTGTTCGTAATTGATTTCATTAACTAGTGCCCATCCGGAAATGGCCATTTTTCACAATTTCAGCGTCAGGCTCAAATTTTAACCCGCCATACTTCTGGCGGGTAAATCCTCAAAATACTGAATGTATTCCTGTGGTTGGAATTCTCGCCCTCCTTGAACTTGCAGAGACTGTCTCATTTCTGGATGGACACTAACCATATGATGTGCCCATCACGGGATTGCCTCCTGGTACAAAATTTGCTGAAAATGATTCATGACTTCCCCAGACCCTAAACCATTAACCTTAACTTATACCCAAAAGGAGGTAAGCCATGAAATCGTCAAAATCTCATTTTTTTGCTGTGAGCTTGATCGTTCTCATTTTCCTGTTCTCTTTTGCCGCCGACCGCAGTGACGCCAAAGATTTGACCTTTGGATATGTCGCGGGGATTATGGATCCATTCATGATTAAAATTCAAGATGGGGCCAGGGATAAGGCTAAGGAAATGGGTAGCGTTGAAATAGTCTCACAGATTCCGGGAACCTGGTCCGTGGATGTCCAAGCCCCGATGTGGAAAGCCATGGCGGCCAGGCGTGTTGATCTCGTGTTTGGCTGCCCGGTCGATAAAAAAGCGTTGATTCCGGTATTAAAGGATGTGCATGAACGAGGAATCCCGGTTTTTACTACTGATACTTATATTGGTGACGGTGATTATACGTCCGGCCCTGAAAGTTTCGTGCTTGGGGCGATTAACACGGATAATATCGCCGGGGGAGAGCAGGCCGGACATGCGCTGGCAAAACTGATCAATGAGCAGGGCAAAGTGTATCTGCAAGAGTTTCATGTAGGTGTCAGTACCTCAGATGAAAGGTCAGAGGGTTTCATCAAGGCCATAAAACAATATCCGAAAATTGAACTTGTGGGTCGCAATAGCTGTGATGATGACCAGGACAAGGCCCAAGCGCAAACCTTAGCTACATTGAAAGCCCATCCCGAAATCGTCGGCATTTATGGTAACAACATCTTTGCCTGCGTGGGGGCCACGGCGGCTGTGAAGAGCAAAGGGCTGGTAGGGGCGATTAAAGTCGTCGGCTTTGATGTAACACCGGAGATCGCAACCATGCTCCAGAAAGGCTGGATGCAGGCGGCCGTGGCTCAAAAGCCCTATTTAATCGGTCAGACGGCAGTTGAATGGGGTGTAAAATACCTTCGCGACGGCGCTACACCGCCAAAATCAATCAAAACTGGTACAGTTCTATTTACAAGTGAAAATGTCACCAACCCTGAAATGGATCAGTGGATCTATAAATAGAATGAATCATATGGTTTGTTAAATGGGTAAAAGGAGCCATAATTCGCTGCTGAAGTATATGGCTCCTTTTTATTCTAACGCATTCGATTTGATGTTGATATCTATTTGATGTATATGAAGCTTGCTATTTAATAAAAGGATTCTGATATGGACGATGGGCTGCACAGAGTCAAAACCTTTTTACTCAAGCGGTGGGCCCTGGTATTCCTGCTTGGCCTGCTCACTTTTTTTTCCCTCACCGGCCGAGGATTCTTCAGCTTTGAGAATTTTCAGGACATTATGATTGCTTCAACATCAGTCCTAATGCTGGCAATGGGGATGACATTTGTTATAGCAACCGGCGGAATAGACCTTTCCGTCGGTCGCACTATGGGTCTATGCGCCATAGCAATGGCTCAGATCATCAAGACACTGACGGTTATGAATGTATCGCCGCTAATCAGCATTGTGTTCGCCATAATTTGCACTCTGCTGATAGGCATATGCACAGGATTGATCAACGGCTTTCTTGTTGCTTATCTAAAGGTGCCCTCCTTCATTGCCACCCTGGGGATGCTTGGCATAGCACACGGACTCGCCTTAATCATTAGCCGAGGGTTCCCTATCGGCAATCTCCCCGATGTCGTCATGAACCTTGGCAACAGTCACCTTTTTTACATTCTGCCCGGTCAATGGATCAATTTTTTTCAGATGCCTGAAAACGTTTTGCCTTCCCAGTTAAGAGATGTGACCAGATTAATTCCTGTCGTAGCCATCGTCGTAATTGCCGCTACAATTTTTATGTTCATCATTCTTTCGAAGACCCAATTCGGCAAGCACACCTATGCTGTCGGCAACAGCATGGTTGTTGCCCGTCGCGCCGGCATCAATGTGAAAACCCACCTCTTGAAGGTCTATTGCCTGGCATCCATTTTCGCCGCTCTGGGGGGTATCATCTATGTTTTTCGGTACGGCAGTGCAAGTCCGCTGGCAGGCGAGGGCCTTATGTTGAACTCAATTGCCGCCGTGGTCATCGGTGGTGCGAGTCTTTATGGGGGTACGGGCGATATTCAGGGAACTATTCTCGGCGCCTTAATCATCGGAACGATTACCATCGGTCTCGTGATACTCGGCGTCCAGCCCTTTTACCAGTATGCCTTTATCGGTATTATCATCATTGTCGGCATCATAATCGATCAACTGTCACAGCAAAGGCTGAGTGAAAACGAATAAATGCCCTGTTTCGCGTAAAGCCGGTGAGGAGAACATGAGCACCCAGAACCCTAACCCCATTATCAAAATTAGGGATTTAACCAAAAGGTTTGGCGGATTAACGGCGGTTAATCGTGTGGACCTTGATATCTTCCCTGCGGAAGTTACGGCGTTAGTTGGCGCTAACGGCGCCGGGAAGTCTACTTTGATTCAAATGATATCCGGTTTTCACAAACCCACTGACGGCGAAATTTTTTTCAAAGAGGGTCCCCTGCCGCTCGGTAATCCTCTGGCGGTAAACAAACTGGGGATCGAAACCGTGTATCAGGATCAATCCCTGGCGGAACTCCTGTCCCCGCCGGAAAATGTTTTTTTAGGAAGAGAAAAGTGCAATCGGATCATGGGCTTGAAAATTCTGGATAATGCGTTTATGCGCGAAGAAACCCAAAAAGTGCTAAAACGGCTGAATGTCGATTTTCCTTCCATGACACGACCGATTCGATTTTTTTCCGGCGGACAACGTCAATCCGTTTGTATCAGTCGCGCACTTTACTGGGATGCAGATGTAATTATTATGGATGAACCCACCGCCGCCCTGGGGATTCGGGAGAAGCGTCAAGTAATGGATCTGATTTTAGATCTGAAATCAGAGGGGGTCACCGTTATCGTTATTAGTCATGAGATGCACGATGTGTTTGAAATCGCCGATAAAATCGTGGTTCTTTTTCAAGGAAATCTAATTGCCGTAAAAGAAAAACATAAGACAACCATTGACGAAATCGCAAGCCTGATCATCGCCGGAAAGGACAATGCCGAAACGGTCCGTTATGCTGTATAACCTTATATTGCATTGAAATTTGTATCTTTTCTTTGTGACTTTGTGACTAAACGGTCACCCTTAGAGGAGTTCTCGCATGAAACGCAGTGAAATCAATCACCTAATAAACGATTCAATCGCTTTTTTCGAGGAGATGAAATTCAAGCTTCCCCGATGGGGCTATTGGAGTCTTCAACACTGGAGGATAAATAGGCAAAAAGCAGGCGAAATTATTGAAAATATGCTGGGATGGGACTTGACTGATTTCGGAGCGGGACATTTCGAAAAAAAAGGACTTATCCTATTTACCCTCAGAAACGGGAATTTTCGCCGACCTGACAAATCTAAGTGCTATGCCGAAAAGGTCATGATTGTGCGGGAAAATCAGGAGACGCCGCTGCACTTCCACTGGAACAAAATGGAGGATATCATCAATCGGGGGGGAGGCAACCTGACTATCGAACTATATAGATCCACCGAAGACGAGCGCTTGTCCGATCAACCGGTTACAGTAAGAGTCGATGCAATCGAGAAAACCGTTGCACCCGGAGGCAAAATCGATCTAACCCCCGGTGAAAGCATTTGCCTGGAGCCCTTTCTGTATCACCGCTTTTTTGGCGAACAAGGAAAGGGTAAGGTCCTGGTCGGCGAAGTCAGTGCGGTCAATGACGACACTTCCGACAATCGGTTTTACGATTCCCTTGGTCGCTTTCCAGAAATTGAAGAAGATGAAGAACCATTGTACCCCCTCGTCAACGATTATCAGACCTTTTTGTAAGGCCTTGAGGCAGTTTCCACAGGGTGTCAGGAGATCGGTGGCGCAAATATCAACTCTGAGCGCGTGGCGGGAACTGCACCAGCGCACCGATTCCCGTGTTAGGAATATATTGCGGATAGGACGTCCCGCACAATCAACGGTGCCATACTTGTCCGGCAGCCGATCCGTTGAAACAGGGAGATTTCAATGATCGGGGATCTATTTCTGGGATTGGACTTGAGCACCCAGAGTCTGACGACCCTCGCCTTCGAACCGTCATCAGGAGTCGTCTACAAAGACTCCATCAATTTCGATGAAACATATCCGTCTTACGAAACCCGAGGCGGTGTTATGGTGGCCGATGGGCCCGGTGTTGTTCACGCAGATCCCAGAATGTGGGTCGGCGCTCTGGATGATGCCTTGATTCGGCTCAAGGAAAAGGAGCTGAGTGCTCATATCAGGGCTGTCGGCGTTTCAGCGCAGCAGCACGGCAGTGTTTACCTCAACAAAGAAGCTGTCCCGGTATTGTCCCGCTTAGACCCCTCGAGTCCCCTTTCCGAACAAACTCGGCATGTTTTCTCCAGACCCACTTCCCCCCTATGGATGGATTCCAGTACACACAAAGAGTGTTTGGAAATTACAAAGACCTTGGGCGGGAATGCCGCAGTATCTCAGCTTACGGGCTCCATAGCGACTGAAAGATTTGCTGGGCCCCAGATACGAAAATTCTGGAAAGAAGACTCTGAGGGGTACATGAATACGGCTCATGTTGCGCTTATCAGTAGCTTTATTACGTCGCTTTTGACCGGCCGCGTGGCGCCGGTGGATGCCGGCGACGGGTTTGGGACGAACCTGGCCGATATTCGCGCGGGCAATTGGAGCGAGAAAGCCCTGAATGCCGCGGCTCCCGGGCTTAAGAGCCGGTTGCCCCAGCTCATTACAGAAGACAAATTCGTCGGCCGGGTGTCACCCTGTCTCAGCGACAGACACGGTTTACAACCGGACACACAAGTTGTTGTCGGTTCTGGCGACAACCCCTGCACCCTTGTCGGCCTGGGATTGATCGGAAAACCGGATATGGCCGCGATCAGCCTGGGAACCAGTGACACCTATTTCGGCTGTATGACGGAGCTTCTGAATATCGAAAGAGAGTCCGGGCACATTTTCGGGACGGCTGACGGCAGCTATATGTATCTGATATGCTTCAAGAACGGCAGCCTGGCCCGGGAAGAAGTAAAAAAGAACTACAGGCTGAGCTGGGACGTTTTTTCCCAAATGCTGCTGGAAACGCCCCCCGGTAATCAGGGCCGCATTATGCTGCCGTACTTTATGCCGGAAATTACGCCCCTGGTGCAAGAACCCGGTGTGCGGCGTTTTGGGGGCCTTGCGCATGATGATGCAAAGGCAAATGTGCGCGCAATAGCTGAAGCCCAGGCCATGGCGATGTATCGTCACTCGGAATGGACGGGGCATCGGCCCAGCACCATCCTTGTGACTGCCGGCGGGTCGGAGAACAAGGGATTGTTGAGGGTTATTGCCAATGTGTTTAATGCGCAAGTCCGTTCCTTTGAGGTCAAGGAAAGCGCCGCCCTTGGCGCCGCCGTCAGGGCCGCCCATTGTTATCTGAATTCCAAGGAAACCTCAATCGATTGGTCGGATCTGATCGACCCCTTTTTAAAAAGCGGTTCAGCCAGCATAGTAGACCCCGTAGCTGAAGAGGCTGACGTTTACCGTGGCGATAACGAACTGATGGACATCCACAAAGCATGTGAAGCGTTTGCCTTAGGAAAGGGCGAAATCCCTCATGAAAAAATCGATGCATTTAAGAGACGATATGCGGTGAATCCCTAGGATCATTAGTCTGCTGCTCCCTGCCCCTGACGGGATCGGACACTCGATAGTCAATAGTTGTATGAGTATTTACGACTCAGGCACGAGGTGAAGACGAGGTCGCAATAAAGCCGAAGAATCGGCTGGGATCGGAGGACATTTCCTTAACTGTTGCCAGGGTACCCATGTAGAGACGCAGAATATCGTCGGAATCTCTCAGGTCAAAATGGGGATTATTCAGATACCTTGCTGCCAGGGCATCGACAACGTCGGCGCCTTTCAGGAGGGCGTCGAAAATTTTTAGATCTTTTACTTCTTTAATCTGGTGGGCATTTCTAAGAATCACACCAAGCGCGTCTTCGAGGGTGTGCAGGAGATCTGTCAGGGTCTGAAAGCGCGTATAGGAAGCGATTCCTTTTAGCGAGTGAATTTCCCGAAAGGCCTCTTGAATGATTTTATCTTTACCGGGCGCATCATTGGTTACGGCGGTCTCAAGCTCAAGGAAAAGGTTATCCAGCTTTTGCTTATCGAACCTGGAGAAGAAATCTTTGATGTTAAATTCTTCCATAAAAATCCTCTAAGACTATGCTTTTGATTCGCGGGTTTTTTGGAGCAAGACTAATAACCCAGCAATTGCTGTGCCAAATAACGCACCAACAGCCTTCCTGCTAATATGAACGAATATCAAAGAAAGGGGGAATTAGGTCTCAAGTATTTGATAATAAATACATAATTCCCAATTCAGGCCTATGGAGGGAACAGTGAAATGGATTGGTTTCAGGCAGGATGAAATTCAAGAATGGGGGAGGTTAGGCCTGATAGCACAGAAAAGCGTGCATTCATGCACATTTCTCTGTGCGTTTACATGCGACATTTGTCATAAATAAGGGATGCACGATAAAAAGAAGGCGGACCGATAGGGTTAGCCTGGACGAACAAACCACGGAGCGGCCGGTTAAAGTTCGCCGAGGACCTTTTTCAATGGGGCGTATTCGATAAGGGTGAAACTAGTGGGCTCGACGCTTGGAGGCCTTCAATGGATTCAATTTTCCGCTCTTGTTCCCGTTTGAAGCCTTCACGTGTGTCGCCATACTGCAGGTTCCCAAGCGCCATTTGATGGCAGGATCAGGGAAGACCATGCAATGATTGCCGGCTGGACTCTCCAAAACTTTTTGGCAACCATTACATTGTTCCACGATGGGATGGCAATTGCCGCCATTGAACTGGCAGCCAGTCTTGCCCATAAATGCGCAGTCGAT
>CAYWMP010000099.1:0-21703 GCA_964459445.1 uncultured Desulfobacteraceae bacterium | reverse complement strand
GAGGAGCCGGAGATACTGGCCATGCCTGTGGTAGCCGGAAGCCAGGGTTATCTTAGTTGGTTAGATAAACAGGTAATGACAGGCTAGACATAAGGTATCGTTAGTGTAGCGCTCGACCTGAATAACGGAAAGATTTGGTATTCAAAAGACGGTGTCTGGCAAGATAGTGGAGATCCCGATGCAGGCACGAACCCTGCATTTAGTGGATTAGGTGGAACCTTTGCACCTTCTTCCAGTAATTACCAACCCGGCGCCTCAGTAGTTCAATTTAACTTCGGCCAGGACTCCACCTATGGAAACGGATTCGCTGACGATAACGGCTACGGCAACTTTGCCTACCAACCCCCCGCCGGCTTTCTGGCATTGAACCATGCCAATTTATATGGCCCACCAGGCCCCAGCGACACTCTGAGCGCCGACAAAACAGGTATCAATAAGGGCGAAAGCGTCACCCTGACATGGACCTCTTCGGATGCAGACACGGTTGAACTCAAATCCAGCAATCCCTATGAAGATCCCATCAGTTTTGATGTCAACGGTAACGTGACTTTGTCGCCCGAAGCGACACTAACCTACACCATTACCGCAACAAACGCTGAAGGCAGTGAATCTAAAAACGTGACTGTTACCGTGGATGGGGGGCTATGACAAGGGCGGCACCTTCGCGGTGGACGGCAGGATTGGAATAGGCACAATGAATCCTCAGTCCGACCTTGCCGTAAACGGCACTTATTTTACAGAATATTGCCAAAAATTGGGACAAATGGTATATTTGATATAAAAACTGTATAGGAGATTGTTGACATGGCTGAGGGCGTCAATGTCAGAATCACAGGAAAATTACGGCGATTTATCGAGAAGCAGGCCGGCCCGGACGGTCTTTATGAATCCGCCAGCGAATACGTGCGCGATCTGATCCGCCGAGATTACCAGCGGCAAGAAGAGCGTAAGTGGAGTTGGCTAATTGATCAACTCCGGCCTGGGATGGAATCGGACGAAAGCGAGTTCCTCCCCTTCGATCAAGAAGAAATCATAAATACCGCCAAAAAGGAAAAGGCCGGCAATGCCTCATAAGATTTATCCGATTGCCCGGCGCCGAATTATTGATATATGGCATTATACGGATAAGACATGGGGTGAGAAACTGGCCGATAGATATGTCCGGGGGCTGTACAAGGCTATCGAAAATGCTGCTGGGAACAGGCATCTTTGGCGAAAAGTTGAGCATGAAGAAGTAAAAGGGATATTCTTCGTGCGCTATGAACATCACTATGTCTTTTTTCGTGAACTATCCAAAAACGTGTTGGGCGTCATCAACGTTTTGCATGAAAGCATGGATATCCCCAATCGGATAAAAGAGGATTTCTACGAATAAAGCCTGTCTTTTCTCTGATTCACACCCAAGCAACGGTCATTTTCTTACAGCCTTCCTTTCAATGCCACCTAGCCTGGCAGCAGCGCTGGCATGAATAGAAAAAGGAAAATTACCTGACGCCCTCTTTCCTCTTCGCACTATTCTATTCAACGAAGCTTTTTGCAGGCTGAGCACCATCCTTACTGATAATCTCAAAGCTAGAGATGACACCAGAACTAATTAAGAAGCCGGGATCTTCGAGTTTCAGCATAACAGGAGGGCCACTTTAGCATCACTCCATCTTTCCTTCAATATCCTGCCGTTTATCTATTGAGTATTCCAGCCCGAATTCTTACCGAGCCATGAAACTCAAAAAATGGCTATCAAATGCAATTCACTCCAAAAAACCTATCTTCAATATTAACCTGATTAGCATCTGCCAGCCATAATCACTTGAGTATCCATTCCCTATTCGATAGAAAATCCACTAAGGAAAATATTCAGCCTTAAACAGGTTTGCACAGCAGAATGGGATTTCATCAATTGTCACCTTTAACCCAAAAGGAAAAGGAGGGAAAGATGATGAAAAGGATGACGTTGGTATTGGTCATGGTTCATCTGGCAACCGCAATGGTGATTGCACCGCAAAGCAAATTGGTTACAAAAGAGGAAGCCTACACTGTGGATCATAGCTGCCGATTCAATGATGATGATTCGGCTCAACTATCTAAGCCGGGTTGGACGGGAGGTGATAAGCGAAAGTGGACACTTAGTGTATGGCTAAAGCTAGGCAACCTTGGTCAATACCGAGGAATATTTGGAGCTGGTTACGGTACCGGGCCGACTCATTTTACAAATCTTAGATTTGGGGCTTCAGACGAGTTGATCTTTCAGGATGAGGGTACAAATTACGTTGATACTTCGACTGAAGGCAAGTATTTCCGCAATATCGGTAGTTGGATGAATGTAGTTGTTAAGTGTGACACTGATCAAGGCGTTGCAAGCAACAGACTCTCTGTTTAGGTTAATGGAGATGAATTAGCAGCAGATAGCTATCCAAATTCAATCGACAGCAAAATTAATGACAACTATACCCACCGACTTGGCATTATGGCTGATGGCGCAAATGCAGCATGGCCTTTCGATGGTATGATCGCAGAGGCTGTTTTTTGTGATGGGTTTGCTTATAGCGCTAATGATTTCGGGGAATTAAAAGCCGGGACACCGCATTTACATCAGCCGGTATGGCGCTAGGTGGGCTTATGATGGGGGAACCTTGGGCAGCAATGATAGCTGGAGCCCTCACTATAGGCACTGCTTCAGTTAAGATCGATAAGCTCAAACTCGACCTGAACGAAATCGAACGATCAACGCCTTCAGAAGTCGCCCTCATTCATGAGATTCAAAAAGAATTTGGGAAACCAGACAAAGTTAGTGGAAAAGAAAAGCCCTGAGGCCTCTTGGGGAAAGTGATGTAATGGGCCTCAACAAAAAATGCAACAAATGGTATCTTTTGTTGCATGAATTGTAGTAAATAGGGGGTGATCCCCGGTAAAAACCCATGGCAAAAGCACTACAAAAAACGCAACAAAATAAATTAGTGAAGGTTGAGGCCGGATTTCCGGACACCATAGAGCTATGGATCAAGGCCTATTTTCAGTTCGAAGTGAGCAGCTCGGATGACTCCAGAAAGGAATTAAGAAGAGACCTGAGGCGTTTTCATGGATTCATGATCGATGAATGCGGAAACGACAAAAGGGATATGTGGACCAGGAGACTCTCGGGCGATTACATCAAATTTTTGAAGAACGGCAATCATGGCAAAAAAAACAGAGGCTATGGTGATCGCACCGTCAATAGAAACCTGGCCCACCTAAAAACCTTCTCCAAGTGGATTCACAAAATAAAACCTTTTCCGCTTGGGGACCCCATGAAGAAGATTAGCCTTATCCCCGTAAGAGCCGGCCTTGAGGTAGAGCGGGCCATTTTGCCGCAAGAACGCCGGCGTCTCCTGGATGCCGCAGACATGCTCCCGATCGCGGGCGGAAGATCAAAAGACCGCAATCGCTACAAGGGAAAAAAGAGGCCGCAACGAAAAGGATTTAGGCCCTGGAGAAACCGGGCCATAGTATACACCCTGACTGAAACCGGCATGAGGCGGACCGGCGCAACCAGGATAGACCTTGATGATTTGGATTTAAAGAATCATCGAGTGACGGTCCGTGAAAAAGGCGGGCGAAGCCACACATACAAGATTACTGCTGACGCCCTGTCTGCAATCGAGGATTATCTGCAGAAAGAAAGACCAGGCGATAACGAAGTGTGGCAATCGCCGGCACTCTTTCAAACTGCCTGTAATTAGTTTTTGTAGAAAAATGACTGCTTCGAGCTCATATTGATGAACTTGTGCTGATGCCTACGTCCGATGATTCGGCGCAGTAGAACACTTTAACAGAGAAAACCTTTGCTTAAACCAATAAATAGGAATTCTGGAAAGACCTATCCTCTATGTTTCGATCAGAGCAAGCAACTTGATGATTGCTGTATGCTATATGAGTCCTGCTATCTTCTGCAGATTGAATGAGACAACGCTCAACCCTACATAACACTGGAAGGATTCCCATCCTTTCCACAGACAGCGTTTTAGTCCGTAACTTCGCATCAAGGTAGAAATGATTCCTTCAATGCCTGAACGAAAACGCTGCAGAGCTTTGAACCATTTCTCCTTTTCAATTTTCTTGCGATCTTTTGAACGGTATCCGGGCTTGCAGATACTGACTTTGTTAACACCTTCTTGGTAGGCCTTTTTCTCATTGTCTGGGCTAAAAAAGCGACGGTCCCCACAAATGCTTTCAGGACTGCGCCCATATTGCTTTTGGTGGGTGGCCAATACTTCTGGGAATAAATCAGCATCATCGGGATTGCCGCGCAAGGTCTGATATTGCGTGATGATCCCGCTCTTGGCAGTGGCGATCAATACCTTGTGGCCAAATTCTGTGGGTGACTGACTCTTGCCCCTCTTGATGATGTCGGTATGTTCTTCAAAGATTGAGAGAATCTTCTCAGGTGCAGGGACCGCTTCTCCCTTTAACACTCTTCTCTCACATTGATCGATTGCACTAGCAGAGAGATTCAAAAAGTGATCAAGTTGTTCATATAGGGAATCGGATTGCGGGATACCATGTTTGTCCAATTCGTGTAAGCATCTGATGCCCATTTGGAAAACTTCATTAGCTATCTTGATTAGGGCTTTGTAATGCTTTTGGCGCCTTTGTTTCGCCTTCGCCCCTTTGGCCATGACGATCTTATAACAGAGTTTTTTCGATCTTTTCGTTCTCTTGGCAAAAGCGAAGTTGATCTCGGGCAATACCTGGCGGCATCGTTCCATAATACGGGTTAGAACACGAATGCAGTCCCATAAAAGACGTGCATCAATTGGATAATGTGTGTTGGTCTCCACCACCGTGGTATCAACGCGTATAGGGTTTCCTTTTTCGATTTTTCTCTCTCTTGCATACATGAGCAAAACATCATTAATCTGAGTCCAGGTCTGAGCTTTAATAGCTTTAATTGCTTTTTGCAGCGTCGTGTAATGGGGAATAGGATCAGAATAAAAGCGGGTGAACCAACGAAAGGAAATGCTATCCCTCACACGCTCCCAGAGTTCTCGATAGGAATACTGCTTGTATTGTTTCAAAACAGCACAACGAACAATCCGTTCGGCGCTGATACCGTTCGATCCGCAATCATTGGATCCTTCGGTTAAGTCAGCATGAACCGCCGATACAATACCCGGATTATCATCAAGGATCCGACTCTTCTTTTTCAGCTTCTCGCTTGGCTTCAATAGGGTAATGAGAAGATCAATGGCATGGTCAAAGAGTTTTCTTTGTGATACTATTTGTTTACGCATATGGCCTCCTTTTTTGGGCTGGTTTTGGCTTAATTTATTGATATTCCAACAAAAATTATACCAAATACCCTCAAAATTGTCGAGGCCATTTCTTGTTTAACTCTTTGTTTTTAATATTTTTTTCGCCTTTAACTACAGGAACTAATTACAATAGAGGCAACGGTCGCTTAAACCCAACGGTCGTTAATAGAATATGGAATGAGATCTGTGCTAAGGCCGGCGTTGAAGGCCGGACTCCCCATTGTGCAAGGCATGCAATGGGCAAGCACATTATGGAGAAAACTGGAAACCCAGGGGCAGTTCAAAGACAACTTGGACACACAAATGTCGCCTTCTCGGTCCAGTACTCAAGGATTACAGAGAATGAACTGGAGGATGTCCTGGAGGATAGGTGATAGTAATGGAAAAAAGCGAAATAGGTATTAATGACGATTTACTTATGCACTTATATCTTGGTGGCTTAGCGGCCAAAATCCAGAGCCTTTGCAACGACGGGGCTTTCAATGATGAGGCGCTAATTAAATACAACGAGGCAAAGGAAAAGTTCTCCGAAGTGCACGAAGGCATATTTGAAAAGGCTTTCATCCATGCCATTGTTGGAGTGATATCAGCTAAAATGCTTGGCATAAGCGATAAGGAATCACAGAATTTATGCGACGAGATACGCGATTACCTCTCAGAAGGCGAATTGCCTATCATGATAAACGTAATATCGAAAATGCTCGATCAGAAATTCAGAAACATATCTAGAGGTGAAGCCTTGAAATTGCTTAAAATGAATTATGGAGGAAAAGAATATATGCCTGTGAACGAGTTTTCGCGAGCACGTCGCGATTGTCAGGCGAGAGTCTTTGGTTTAGACTGGCAGAGGTACTCGAAGGAATTGCGAAAATTTGGTCTATGGCAAGAAGAGGAAAGTGGGTGCTTGCTACCATTTAGGGATTACGTTGCTAAAGAGGTGTATTTTTCAAAGTAGTTATGTGGCCCAACCTAAATCAAAGTTGGGCAGCTAAAGAATAGGGGGAAATAGTCATGCCTATACAAAACGAGCACTGGCCGAAGTTGCCGCTAGATCAGTGGCAGGACACATACGAGACGCTCCACCTTTGGAGCCAAATCGTAGGAAAAATTCGTCTATCCCAGATGCCCTGGATCAACCACTCGTGGCACGTTCCTTTCTACGTCACGGCGCGTGGACTGACAACCTCCTTCATCCCCTATGGCACTCGCGCCTTCGAAATCGACTTTGATTTTAGCGATCACCGGATGCATATTACTACGTCCGAAGGCGAGCGCCGCTCCTTTAACCTGATGGCGATGTCGGTGGCAGACTTCTATCGGAAAATTATGCGGACTCTTAGCGAGCTGGACATCGAAGCGCGCATCTGGCCGATGCCCGTCGAGATCCCCGATCCCATCCAATCCTTTCCTGAAAACGAGGAGCAAGCAGCGTACGACCCGAAGATGGTCGGACGCTTCTGGCGAGCCTTGCTGCAAATGCATCGCGTCTTCACCGACTTCCGGGCCCGATTCATTGGGAAGGGGAGCCCGGTGCATTTCTTCTGGGGCGCATTCGATCTAGCTGTAACCCGCTTCTCGGGGCGGACTGCGCCAAAACACCCAGGCGGTGTCCCTAATTGTGCTGATTGGGTGATGGAAGAGGCATATTCGCATGAGGTATCGAGTGCCGGTTTCTGGCCAGGAGCAGGGCTGGGCGAGGCCGCCTTTTACGCATACGCTTACCCTGAACCGGAAGGCTTCAGCGAGTACCTTGTGCGACCGGAGGAGGTTTACTACCATAAGGAGCTTGGCGAGTTCATACTACCCTATGAGGCCGTGCGAACAGCTGGCGAACCCGACACCATGCTATTGGATTTCTTGCAGAGCACCTATGAAGCGGCTGCTGAACTCGCCGGGTGGGACCGCAATGCATTGGAGCGTAAAAGTGACCCAGCGATGAGTGATTCCTGATTAATATAATTGCTCGCATTCGCTGCTATCTGTGCAGAGATTTCTAAAATCACTCTCTGCTCCGAGCGCCCTAAAAATCGCTTGCAAAGGAATTTAGGAACGGCATAAATAACTAACGTGTAAAAGCACGTGAATGGAAACTGGGTTAGGATTCAAGATTCCATGTGTAGTTTAATCTTTCCCTTTCGTAGTTTGTAAGCATTAAGTGTCTGAAAGAGACATGACTCCCGGAAGGAGGCTGGGAAGGCCGTTCAATACCATTATTTTTGATCGGCTTTTGTTGTTTTGGGGCGCACTAGTTTTGGAAGGAGGATTTCAAACGAATCAAGGGATGCTTTCTTCCCAATTTCAGGAACATATGATTGGTCTTGAGGAAAGGTTTTTTGTACCAAATTTAGGATATCACCCCGATTGGTGCGCTCATGTACGCTAACTAATCAAAAAAGTGTCTCATTGCCCTTACTCGCCCCCCAAAGCATATCTTTTAATTGTAGCCTAGGCTCCTGCGGCCGTGTGCCCTACAGGAAATTACCATGATAAGGTATGAGTAATAAACATTAGGTGAGATAGATAGATGGACGGATGGTTGATTATTCTAATCGTTGGGATTTGGCTGCTCCTGCAGCTTTATGTCCTGCCCACACTTGGGATATCGTCTTGACTTCGCACGAGTTGCCAGGTTGGCAAACAGGATTCTAAAGAGATAAGATCGGGTAATAGCCATAATAGAACCTAGGGGCTTCGCCCAATTGGCCTCGGACCCCGCTTCCAGCCTCTCCAATTCGGGCTTATTGGTCAAGCCGATTCCTTGTCCAGGATCTCCCTTAACTTCTGCGACAGGTTCTTTGTGTTAAAGGGCTTTTGTACAAACCCATCACATCCTCGCTCCAATATTTCTTTGGCTTGCCCATGAATACTATATCCACTTGAAAGGAGAACTCTTACATTGGGATTGATCTCTTTCATCCTATCATAGACCAGGCCGCCCCCCATATCCGGCATGATGATATCCAGAATGACCATGTCAAAGCCGGTTTTATTCTTCTCGTAGACCTCTATGGCCTCTCTTCCGCTCGTTGCTGTGAAGACCCTGTATCCCAGCTTTTTCAATATCTGCTTGCCAACATCGATGATCATATTCTCATCATCCACAAGAAGAATCGTCTCTGAACCTCTTAGAATCTCCTGGGGCTTCGCCTCCTTTTTTGTAACTTTCCTTGCCGAAGCTCGTAGATAGATGTTAAAGGTCGTTCCTTCACCTTTTTTGCTCTCCACATTAATGATGCCACCATGATTCTTGACGATGCCATAGGCAGAAGCAAGACCCAGGCCTGTTCCCCTTCCCATCTCTTTCGTGGTAAAGAAGGGCTCAAAAATCCTCTGTTGGGTGGCCATGTCCATACCCATGCCGGTGTCGGTCACAGAGACTCTCACATAGTTCCCAGGCTTCAGGCCATAGGCCTTCACATCGTACTCATCAAGCTCGACATTAACTGTTTCAAGATATAGCTCTCCTCCTTCCGGCATGGCCTGCCATGCATTCACATAGAGATTCAGGAGTACCTGCTCAATCTGCCCAGAATCAACTTCCACCGGCCATATGCCTTTTTGATATTTCCTGTGAATCATTATCTCTTTTTTTGTGCGACCAAACATCCTTGAGCTGTTTTCGATGAGATCATTGAGAACCGTTGGTTTGACTTCATATTTCCCGCCCCTGGCGAAACCCAGAAATTGTCTTGTAAGCTCAGCGCCATTCTGGACGTATTGTTCGATATTCTTGAGTTTCTCATAGTGCAAGTGTTTGCTGCCCATGTCCAAAAGCATGAGAGCGGCATTTCCCACAATGCCCATGAGTAGGTTGTTAAAGTCATGGGCAATGCCTCCTGCCAAGGTCCCTATGGCTTCCATTTTCTGGGCCTGTTGAAGCTGCTTCTGCAACCGCTTCTCTTCGCCTATGTCCCTCTCCAGGACGAGAAGATGGGATTCCTCCTCGATGCGTATGCGGCTCAGGGAGACATCAACATCGAGAGGGTCTCCCTGGCAGGTGTGATGCACCCATTCGAAGCGCTGGGGGATTCCACTGATTGCCAGCCGAACGTATTCTGCCCCCTTTTCCTTGGATGATTTCCCGTCTGGCTGCGCCTCAGGGGAGAATCGAAAGATCGAACTGCCTAGGAGCTCCTCACGACCGCACTTGAACAGGGATTCAGTGGCTGGATTGCACTCGACAATGCCCTCTCCTTTCATCAGGAAGATCGCTTCCTGAGATGACTCGAAGAGTGTTCGGTACTGGACCTCGCTCTCCTGTAAGGCCTTCTCAATCTCTATGAGGTGGGTCACATCCCGCGCTGCTTCAATCACGTGTGTGACATTCCCATTCTCATCCCTGAGGGGCGACATAATGATGTCCATCCAGATCTTGTCGCCATCGCTGCGGGTGTGCACGTGACGGCAGGTCTGGGGATCACCCGTTTTAAACACCTCTATCAGCCGGCAATCCTCACCAAACCTATGGCATGGTTCGTGATAGGCGTGTGAGATCAAAAAACAAGGTCTTCCGATGACCTCCTCCCGTTTGAATCTTGTTTTTACCAGATAACCGTCATTAATGTCCGTGATCAGATAATCCCGGCCAATCACCAGGATGTCCTCATGCAGGCTGACGAGTAGAGTCCGATAATAGCGCTCGCTTTGCCGCAAGGCGTCCTCAGTCTTCATGCGCTGAGACAGCTCCAGGTTTAATTGCTGGTTCATTTCATGCAGATCCCTCGTACGCTCAGCAACATGCTGTTCCAGCTTATCATGTGCCTCTTTGAGCTTCTCTTCCGCCTGCTTGCGTTTCAGGACACTGAGTGAAAGGGCGAAGACAACAAGAGAAAGACCTCCTACACTCGCAATGACCGTCCAAACTAACCCTTTGCGTTCAGCATATAAGGAGCGGGGTTTGTTGATAACAATACTGCCCTCGGGTAACTTGGACAGTTTGATGCCAAAACGATCCAGCTGGTGATAATCAAACATGTAGCGATTCGGACTCTCTTTGATAATGGGAATATCTTTTACCCTTTCGCCTTGCAGGATGCGCAGGGCTGTCTTTGCTGCCGCTTCCCCCTGATGATATCCGCTGGTCAGCATGCCTCCCACAACCCCATGGCCCAGACTTAAATCCCATGCGCCATAAATGGGGACTGCACATTTCTCGGCAATCAGAGAAATGCTTTCATCATATTCGAAGAACTTGCCGGATTTATCTCGAAAGAAAAACGTGTAAAACACCAGACTATCAGAAGGAAGGCCCTGTATTCTCTCCTGGATTTCCTTCATCTCCATATCTTCAAAAAGGATGAATTCTATGGTGTCCGGATAGGCCGGGATGATCTCCATCAATTCGGTGTGGATCTTTTTGCCTGTCGTTGTTGTATCCGTAATGACCACAACCTGTTCTGTGTCAGGGTGTAGCTTTAGGGCGAGATCAATGCCTGCCTTTAAGTTCGCTTCTTCATTCACACCCGTAAATAGGTCATGGCCCTCCAGATCGGATTCATTGAAATAGTTGACCCCGCAGAAGACGACGGGGGTGTCAGGAAATATCTCGTTTCTGTGCTTGAGCAAGAAGTTAAAGGCATTGTCGTCAGAGCAAATAATCACATCGAAACGGACATTTCTGAACTTGTGTTTGTATATCTCGCGCAAGCTCTCAAAATACTGCTCATCCGACACCCTCTTGCTGTCCATATACTCTATATACAAGCTCACATTTTCCTTCTCAGGTCCAAATACGGATAAAATCCCCTCGGTGATGTCATCGGTCCACTTATAACCCCTGTGATAGGAGTTAAGAACCAGCACCTGTTTCTTTGTCACGTCCTGCCCATAGGATCGATATGCGGGATGAATCAGGATAGACGAACAGAGGAGTGAGATACAGAAAAACCAGAGTGTTCTACGCTTCCATTGCTTCATCGCTTCGTAGTCTAGTCTGCTATCCATGAGGTCGCCTCCTGTTAGCCCTCAAAGAACCTGACTTCATCTGCCTTGATACAATGGCGATAAATGCCCCAGATCAGCCTTCCTGGATCTTAACTCGAGGGCTTGAGTCCTTTTTAAGCTGCTTACCCATGTTTGCAACACGCACAGATCTTAGAAAGTTGGTGAAATATACCTTATTTCTCAAAAATTTTGAACATCAAGTTCCGATGGTTGGGGATTTGCCGCCGCCGGTCATCCTTTAGGCGCAGTTTATCACCGCCAGCGATTCCGGCGGAAACGGCGAGGCTTTATGGTTTACACGTATATATTAGACAATTATGCACCGTTTTGCACCCAGATTATCCCTGCATCAGCTCGGGAAGCGACATATGTCCTGGATGGCTTTCTATATCATGCGCTATCACTGATGCCCCGAGAACATTACACTGATTCCCATGGATATACGGATATAGTGTTCGCTCTCACATATCTTTTGGGATTTCGGCTTGCCCCCCGAATGGCAAAGCTTCCAGATCTTACCTTATGGTATGGTGAAGGATATGACGTGGAATTTCAGGAGTTGTTCGATGGAAGGATTAGCCCCGAATCAATCGCCAACCAGTGGGCGGCGGTACAACGAATATCCGCAACCATCCAAAATGGCCGGACTCGCGCGTCACACATCATCCGCAAAGTGAGTGCGTTTAATCGGAAACACTCTCTTTTTAAGGGCCTCCGGAATCGGGGGCGATTAGTGAGAACCCGCCATATCCTCGAGATTGCCGGAGACAAAGAATATCGCAAAAGAATTTTACGGGACCTTAACAAAGGCGAATCAAGAAATGCTCTGGCAAAGGAGTTACGTTACGCGAGACAGGGTGTCATTCGGGAAAAAGATCCTGATATGCGGCTGTGTGTGGCGTCCTCTATCAATTTGATGATTCCTTGTTTAGCGATATGGAATACGATATACATGCAAAGGGCTATACGATCTCTCAGAAAAGAGGGGTATCGAATCAATCAGGAAGATCTGGGATTTCTATCACCATTTGGTCATGCCCATATTAATCTGTATGGACAATTCTTTTTTCAACATTTCCCTGGGATGGATTCATCGGCCGCCAGGAAAGAATTTGAGCCCTTATTTTAATGGACAACAATTTTCTTGCCCAAAAGTGCCAACCGCCCGATTATGCACGAATCTGAGGGGGTACCCCTCTCAGGCCAAGAATCAAAACCATCCGGTAGCAGAAGCCATATTCCCCGAGCTCTAATTCTCCTCATGTTCCGAAAACCAATTCGGATTTAGGGTTTTCATCATCCCCAGGATATCGACCAGAAGGGTCGTATGATCCCCTATGACGGCAGTGCCCGTAATCCCCGGTTGCTTGATAATTGTTTCGTCAAAGGTTGCCTCAACGTCAACGGCATCCACAGGCCCTGTAGCCAAAAGCCCCACTTCCCTGCTATCCATCAGAAACACAATCACGATAACCTCTTCCTTGTCAGCCAGGGGCTTCACATCCGCCACATCCTCAATGGCGGAAACGGGCAAACTTCCTCCACGGTATTTGATGACTCTCTTACCGCCCACTTCCTCGAGATCTGCCCTTTTTATCTTCTCTATCCGCTGGACAAGATCCAAGGGCACGGCAAATTGCTCGTCCTCTGCATTCCTGAAAATGAGGAGAGACTGAGTGTCTTCTTTTGTCTTTAGTGCCTCGAGGCCCTTTTCATCCGCTCTATCTGCGCCTTTTATAGTACTCAACGCCGCCATCTTGGACAGACCGGCCACATCCAGGATGAGGGCCACATGACCATCCCCCATGATGCTTGCCCCGGCATATCCCTTACAATGGGTAAGATGACGCCCAAGGGGTTTTACCACGATCTCTTCAGAATCGTGCAGTTTGTCCACAACCAGCCCGTACTTCGCTTCCCCCGCAGATACGACGACGATATTTACGGAACCATCCGCATGATAACGCCTGTCTCCCTCGGAGCGGCGGTCATATTCTACCACTGTTTGGTCTTTGGCATCTTCTTCCATCAAAGATCTTTTTCTCGATCTCCTGTCTGAGATATTCTTCCTTCGGTCAGCCTTTTCTCTGCCGTCTATTGGATCAATATAGGTCTTCTCAATACCGAGCACCTCTGCCAGATCCAAAAGAGGAAGTAATTGTCCTCGCAGTCTTACCACCTCCGCATCACCCACTTTTTCGATTCTTTCCTTGACCTGGGCGGCCGGGATACGAAGCAACTCGTCCATGTTGACCTGAGGAATCGCAAATCGATCTTTTCCCGTAGTAATTATCTGGCTGGGTATAATGGCCAGGGTCAGGGGAAGCTTTGTACGGAAAGTCGTCCCCTTTCCCAGCTGGGTGTGGATATCCACTACGCCGCCGAGTTTATCCAGATTGGTTTTGACCACTTCCATGCCCACGCCCCGGCCGGACACATCGGTCACCTCTTGGGCCGTGGATAAGCCGGGCAGAAAGATGAGGTCGAGCTTTTCTTTCTCAGACATCATCCGGGCCTGATCCTCCCCAATCAGACCTTTGTCAACAGCGGCGGCCGCCAGTCTATCGCTGTCCAAACCCTTTCCATCATCGGTAATCTCGATATTGACCTGGCCTGCCTCATGGAATGCCTTGAGCAGGACCTTTCCTTTTGACTCTTTTCCTAACCTTTCCCGTTCCTCGGGGCTTTCGATGCCGTGATCAACCGCATTGCGAACCAAATGGGTCAGGGGATCGCCGACGGCCTCGAGAATGGTCTTATCCAATTCAACCTCTTTTCCTTCAAGGGAGAGGTCCACCTCTTTGCCCAACTTCAGAGCCAGATCCCTGACCACCCTGGGAAACTTATTAAATATGCTGCCGATGGGCTGCATTCGGGTGAGCATGATGGCTTCCTGCAATTCCGTTGTAATGAGATCCAGATGTTGTCCGGCCTGTTCCGTGTTCCTGCTATCCTTTAGGGCAAGGGCCTGAAGAAGCTGATTTCTGCCCAGGACAAGCTCGCCGGCCAGGTTCATGAGGCTGTCCAAAAGACTCACATGCACCATCAGGCTGGTATCAGTCCCGGATGTGTCTGTTACACCCTCCCCTTGTGTTTCCCCCCGATCCCCTCCATCGGCTGCCTGGAAGGATTCGGTTGCCATCGTTGTTTCGTCCTTTCCGATTTCTTGATCCACTTGTGAAAGCTCCTTTACCAGTGTCTTTAATTTTTGGATTTGCTCACAGGGCTTTTGATATTCAAACCCTTTATCCTTATTTATATGAGCTCATTTGATTCATTCGATTTCAGCACCTCTTCCGCATTCAAGATGCCGATCAGGTTGGTTTCTGTCTTAAAGACGCCCTCAAAAAACTTTCCCTGGATGCCCCCTATGTTGGCCGGGGGCGGTTCCACTTCGTTCAAATCGGCGTCCACGACATCGCTTATACGATCCACGACAAGCCCAATGTATTCGTCCTCTGAGTTCACAATAATATTCCTGGTCTCATCATTGAGCTCCCTGGGGGGGAGCCCAAGTTTTTTGGAAAGGTCAATGACGGTGACGATCTGCCCCCTGAGGTTCAGGATGCCCTTGACATAGTCCGGCGCCTGGGGCACCGATGTCATTTCCAAAAGCTTGTTAATCTCCTGGATCCTGAGGATATCCATGCCGCAAAGGGCTTCACCGACATAGAACGTGGCCAATTCCGCAGTCTTATCATCTTTGGTCTTGTTTGCCTTTTCTACCATATGGACTTACCTCCCCGGACGATGTTCAAACACCATAGATCAGTATCTGCCGTCATCTTAATTGACATTCGATCGTCCTGACGACGGCCTATACCTTGAACTTCGCCACCATTTCCTTAAGCTTCTCAGCCAACTTAGAGAGCTCATCCGCGCTGATGTTCACCTGCGAGCTACTGTTGCTCATCTCAGCGGCAGCCTGGTTCACCTCGGAAATGTCCTTGGCTATGTCCCCGGCAACACCGGAACTCTGGGTCACGTTCTCTGTGACATCCTGCATGCCCTGGGATGCCTGAGCCACATTGCTGGCGATCTCCTTGGTGGTCACGGACTGCTCCTCCACGGCCGTGGCAATGGTGGAGACAAGCTCGTTCACATCATTGATCACCTGGGGAATTTGCTCAATATCCGTGATGGCCGATGAGGTCGAGTCCTGTATCGCGTCGATCCGGCTCTTGATCTCGCCCGTGGCCTCGGCCGTCTGCCTGGCCAGTTCCTTGATCTCGTTAGCCACAACGGCAAAGCCCTTCCCCGCCTCGCCGGCCCGGGCCGCCTCGATGGTGGCGTTCAGGGCCAAGAGGTTGGTCTGCTCGGAGATCTCGGTGATGGTCTCGGTGACCTTGCTGATTTCCTGAGCTGCATTACCAAGACTCCCCACCCTCTCCGAGACGCTGGTTGTCTGGGACACGGCATCACCGCTGATGGTGCGGGCCTTCTCAGTGTTCTGGGCGATCTCGTTGATGGTGGCTGTCATCTCTTCGGCCGATGAGGCAATCACGTCGGCGTTGGTTGAGGCCTGCTCTGCGGCGGCAGCCACCGTTGTCATGTTGGCGCTCATCTCTTCTGCTGCGCTTGCCACGGTATTGGACTTCCCGGAGGTCTGCTCGGCACCAGAGGACATCTGCTGGGAGATGGCGGATAGCTCCGTGGACGAGGAAGAAAGGGTCTCAACACCACCGGCAATATCTTTGAACATCTGCCTCAGATTCGATCCCATGCTGTTCAGGGTCTTGGCCAGAATCCCCACCTCGTCTTTCTGATCTAATATAAGGCTCTGGGTCAGGTCTCCATCTGACATCTTAGTCGCAAAGTCAACTCCTTTGGTTATGGGATTCACGATGCCTCTGGTGATCATCAATGCCGCAAAAATGCCTAACATGATCGCAATAACAGAGGCTATATTCACATACAAGACTGTGTTGTTCATAGCCCGGTGCATTTGCTCGTACGAATTCTTAGCCTTCTTGTCAAAATGTTTCAGGATTTTCCCCAGAACCTGCTGTACTTCGCCCAGGGCCGCAAAGGTATCGGTGTGAAATATCCCGGTTGCCGCCTCCTGTTTATCGAGAGTAGCGTCTATCCATGCCATTGTTTTGTTATAGGCGGCATCGAGTACGCTGAGGGCCGGCATGGTCTCTTCCCGATAGACCTTGTTGGCGAGCTCTTGATCTCCGGCTGCCATGGCCTGGACGATCTCTTGGGCCGACTTGTGTAGGCGCTCGTGGGGCTGTTCCCATTCCTTCAAGAGCGACTCAAAGGTCGGATTGGTCGCTTTATAGGCATGGTACCACTTTCCGAATGCACACTTGGTCGGATCAAGGCCTCCCTTGAACTCTTTGCCGGTCATGATGGCATTGTTAAGATTTTTGATCCAAACCAGGTGATCGATCCACCGCTCCGCGATGAGCGTGGTCAACGTCGCGTCAAAGGCCACATAGGTGTCCTTGATGTTCATGGCTGATTCGTGAAGTTTCCGGTGGGGCTCTTTTATGGCCTCTACCAGGGTCGCAAGCTCCTTGTCATGCGCCATCATATTCTTAATGTCCTCCCCGTAGAGCCACTTCCCGAACCCGCACTTGTGGTCGTCGGTCTGAACCATTACGGTGGTGACCTCCTCTTTCAGGAACAGGTCGCTCAGCTTGGCCATCCATTTCAGGTGGTCGATCTCCTTCAACAGTATAAACTCATTGGCGTGCTCATTCTCTTCAGCTTCATTGGCAAGGTGGCCAACATGCGTTAAACCATAGTAGCTGTACCCCCCTATGAGGGCGAGCAGGAGAAGCACCACACCGAAACCTGCACCTAATTTTTTTCCAATTCTTAAGTCTTTCCAGTTCATGACTTTTTCCCCCTTTTTGTTTGACATTTTATTTATCACCCAAAAGACTGGGCAAAGACGTCAGATGTTTCATTGATTCCACCCGTTACAAATCGGCGGTCTTTCACTTTGATTTTAAAATCCGCGATACGTTTTCAAGGAGCTCTTCAGCACTGAAGGGCTTTTTCAAATACCCTGAGCAGCCGTTCCGCTTCAGAGCTGAAAGGCTCTCCTCATCCCCGTAACCGGTGATGACTAATACGGGCAAAGGGATGCATAATTGTTCGAGTCTCGAAATCACTTCCAGGCCTGTCAAGTCGGGCATTTGAATATCCGTTATCAGGAGATTGAACGGATTGGTCTCATTTTCGGCCTCCAAGATGGTACTTAATGCCTCAAGTCCGCTTTCCACAATTGTAACGCGGTGCCCCTCCCTTCTGAGGATGAGCGAAAGCGTATCCGACATGTGCCGCTCGTCTTCAGCTATGAGAATGTAATTCTTCGCCATTGTTATGACCCCTCCGGATATCTCGAAACAATCCCTTGCGCCCTATCAGCAAAAGCATTGACGCAATACTGTCTCGGGTCTTTCTGTATTACCAGAAGCGTGCCATAATAGTCTGATGGGTATAATTTGTTGATATTGCTAGTTGTTTTACGGAAGGATTAGAATCGTGGAGATTCTAAAGGGGTGTGACGTTTTGGTACATGTATGGCTCTCGTACGCCGCGAAAATTTGACTGGCAAAGGTTCCTAAAGGAATGTCACAAAATGTGACAGTGTTATGAAGTGTAACACCGGTTTAAATACCGCTCAGCGAGAAAAGGGCTATTTCCGGAGGGGGCTAGATATCGACCACCTTCAACTGCCTGATAAGCGTCTGCCGGGATATGCCGAGGAGCCTGGAAGCCATGGACTGGTTATTGTTGGACCGTTTCATGGCTTCAGCGATCAGATGGCGGTTCGCCTGCTTCAAAGTGGGCAATGACTCGAAACCGGTGAACGATTTGTCACCTCTTGGGGAATGTGGTTTTGTTTCCGGTGTCCGTGTGTTGCGTTCTTGATCTATATGGGTCTTAAACCGATTCATGGAGAGGGTCTTCGATTGGTGGTAACTTACGGCATCATAGATCATGGTCTTGAGTTCCCTGACGTTGCCTGGGAAGTGATAATTGGTGAGCAGCGTGATCAATTCCTCAGAGTAGGTCGGCGTTTTCTTACCCAGGGATTTTGACGCCTCACCGAGGAAATGAGTGATCAACAACGGGAGATCATCCAGCCGCTTGCGGAGTGGGGGAATGTGAAAGTGGTGGACCTTGAGCCTGTAATAGAGGTCTTTGCGGAACCGGCCTGATCTCTGAAGTGCGTGAAGTTGTCGATTGGTGGCCACTATGATTCGAGCATCAGTCGTCTTAGGTGCATCGGACCCCAGGGGGAAATACTCCCGCTCTTGCAAAAGCCGCAGAAGCTTGATTTGAGAATCGGGCCTCAAATCTCCGATCTCGTCCAGAAAAAGGGTTCCTCCCGATGCCTTCTCAACAAGACCCCTTCGCACCCTATGGGCCCCGGTAAACGCGCCTTTTAGGTGACCGAAGAGGGTATCTGAAAATGCGTGATCGTCGATCCCGGCTACGTTAACCGGGACAAAGGGTCCGTGGCGACGGCTTAAGGCGTGGGCGGCTTTGGTCATCAGCTCTTTGCCCACGCCGGTCTCCCCAGTGATCAAAAGCGGCTGGGGGCTCTCTGAAATAGCCCAGACATAACCGAATAGGGCTTGCATGGCCTTGTTTTTTGTGATGATCTCGGAAAATGCCTCCGGATATTTCACTTCCTCTGAAAGGAGATAATCCTTCAGCTTGCTGTTTTCCGCTTGGAGTTGCCGGATCTCGATTGCCTTTCTCACCATTGATACGAGACGGCTCCTTTCAACCGGTTTGATTATGTAATCGAACGCCTTGGCCTTCATGCATTGAACAGCCGTTGCCACATCGTTCTTGCCGGTAATCACGATGACAGGCACGTCGGGGAAATCCTCCGTAATCATGGGCAGGAGCTCCTCACCCGAGATAAACGGCAGGCTCAGATCCAGCAATATCAGTGAAATCTTTTCCTTGGCCAGCAAGGGCATAACCTCCC
The DNA here is from genome assembly GCA_964459445.1 of uncultured Desulfobacteraceae bacterium. GTDB lineage: Bacteria > Desulfobacterota > DSM-4660 > Desulfatiglandales > HGW-15 > CAYWMP01. Next base: position 2,512 of record CAYWMP010000099.1, on the reverse strand, counting down.
GGCTGTCCTCACAGCACAGGATATGGGTTATGCCCCTTGACCGCAAAGTCATTTTGTAGCTGTGGAGTATTTCTGGTTCATCATCCACAAGCAGGACGGGATGGGAAGCGAATCGTGTTTTGCTCATTGTTTCATATCTCCGGTATGAAATCTTTGATTAGAGTTATGGCATGGTCGAGACCCGGTTGCTACAGTTGGCTTGCCTGGTTTAGAGGCCTTTTGATCGCCGTCATAATATCTAAAGCCCCGAAAGGTTTGATCAGTATGTCCCTGAAACCCAGGTCATTGATCTTAATTATTTCGTTGGAGTCCGGATGTCCGGTTAACAATACCACTTTCATTTGCGACAAGGCAGGGTCGCCCTTAATCAATCGGCATATCTGCGCACCGCTCATATCGGGCAGTATTATATCGAGCAAGAGAACATCTGGAGGATCCTGAATAAGTTTTAGACTTGCCTCTTTGCCGTTCGAGGCTTCGTCCACCTGGTAATACCCTTGCCTCTTAAGGAGGGTGCTCAAACTACTCCTGACTTGATCATCATCGTCGACCACGAGGATCTTTGCAGTATTGTCCCTCTTGTGAAGTGGTAGAAAGACCGTAAGGATCGTCCCTTTTCCCCTTTCACTATGCACATGAATATTCCCACCATGCTTGTTGACGATATTGGCGGAAACGGACAAGCCGAGTCCCGTCCCGCCCTCATGGCGTTTGGTGGTGAAAAACGGGTCCATAATTTGGGGCAGCTCTTCCTCCGGAATTCCCACACCTTCATCGCTAACCTCAACAACAATGCCGTCCCGTGCTGCATCGTATTTGGAGGAGACCGAGATCTCTTCCTCCTTGTCAGTGATGGCCTGGCAGGCATTTTGGATCAAATTGATGATCACCTGCTCGATTCTTTGCCTGTTCACTTTGATCAAAGGCAGGTCCTTGTCCAGATCGAGCCTGAACCTCTTGGTGGACTTTTTCACGAGGTTGTTAAGCAATCTCTTGGCGCTCTCAATGACTTCATTGATATCCACCGAATGATCCATGTCGGCGTCTTCCCGGCGTGAGTAATCCTTCAGGTCCTGAACAATACGTTGTATGCGCTTGGATCCCTCCTCGAGGCCGTTAAATAACCCCGGAATCTCCTCCCGCATCTCGCTGAAGGGCAAGCCACCCACGCTAAATTCGCCCTTTTCCTCGCAGTATGCCTCCAGGATCGGGACAGCGCTCTCCCATGCCTCCATCAGAAGGGGAGTATTGAGCATGATAAAGTTATTGGGATTGTTGATCTCATGGGCTACACCGGAGACAAGGATACCCAGGGAGATCATCTTATCGGCCTGGATAAGCTCTTGCTCCATTTTCCTTTCCTCTGTAATGTCGCTTATCCGGACAATGGCAGTTCCTTCGCCGTCCTCTGCTATGGGATAGACGGTGATTTTTTCAATTCTTCCCTGGTAGATGGGGGATTTCTGCTCGAAACTCTGGTACTCATGGGTTAAAACTGCGTTCATTATTTTGCATCTCACACAATCATCGTTTGGTTTCCTAAAGCCTCTGAAACAGAATTTGGTTACCACATCATCATGAGGGGACCCCTGGTAGTACGCGGCCGCCGCCCTGTTGAACCGCTTGGTCTCCATATTCTCGTCGATCACCATCAAAGGATCCGAAATGCCGTCAAAAATGGCCTGGAGTACGCGTTTGTTTCTTTGAAGCTGATCGACTTTTAGCATCAACCTGTCGGCCATCTGATTGAAGGCGGTACCCAGGGTCCCGAATTCATCACCCGGCCGGATGTTCACCCTCCTTTCAAAGTCCCCGTTCCCTATTCCCTCCGAAAACGCAACGAGCCGGTCCACGGGATCGGTTATGGATTTCTTGAAAGCGGCCCCTATAAAAGCTCCGGTCACTATGCATGCCAGGATGGTCAATCCGATATAGCCACCTGCCCTTCTGACAGTCCCATTGGTATGTGTGTGCGCTTCACGTAGCGATTTATGCATATTTGATTGAAAAAGGTCATCATGCTCATGGCCAAATTCCTTTCGTAAACCCATAAAAGCAGCCAAACCCTCCCTCTTATTATCTTCCAAATCGATAAGTTCTTTGACGAGCTGTGATTTGTCCTTAAAGAGTCCCTCCATGTCTTTTATCCGTTGCCGTTCTGAGGATGAATGGAGTAATTTCTTGAACGGTGAATAATAGCTTTCGAAATCCTTCAGATCATCCTGGATTCCGTCCAAATATTCCGCAGACCCGGTCCTCAGATATTTTTGCAGGCTCAGTGCAAGCTCATTGGATTCGTTTTTAATCTTGAGGGCCAAAACCAGTTTTTCCAGATCCTGGGCGGATTTTAGGTGTACAGCCTGCTGATTATTCTCCTCCATAAGCTCATCGAAGATCTCAATATCCCTTAAAATAAGCTCCAGCTTCTCCATTTGTTCGTCTTTGAATCCGATGAGTTTTCCTGTCAATTTATTATACTGATCGAATTTCTTGAGAACTTTCACCCCATTTT
>CAYWMP010000098.1:0-21828 GCA_964459445.1 uncultured Desulfobacteraceae bacterium | reverse complement strand
GATGCATTGAGGATGATCCGGGAAACGAAGTGTTATGAAATCCTAAAGGGGGCCAGAAAAGAAAAAGGTTATGATGTGGATTTTGTCGTCGAATGCCTTTTGCGGTTGTCTCAAATGATGCTGGATATTGAGGGTATTGAAGAAATCGATGTGAATCCCTTTAAAGTTTTTACAAATGGCGGGCTTGCCTTGGATGTGCGGGTTATTACGGCGGTTGAATCTAATTCGGAAAACTGATCTCAAGGTTTAGGTCGCCGGGGGGATAAACTCTTCGAACTTCTTCACCCAGGATAAGAGCCTTTTTTGATAAAAGGGCACGTTCTCGTCGGGATTAGAGGGATCGTAGCTTGAAGCGAGTTTGCTGTTTTCGTAAACGCGAACGGTTTTCTTGTTTCCGGTCACATAATAGGAGATCTGGTCACCGGCTCGATAAACCCTTTCAGAAGCCAATGCGAGTTCATAGGTCGCAGCGGGATTTCGTTTTTTGGATTGGATTTTCTGTCGGTAGGTTTCGAGCGATTCTGAAAGGGTTTCGGTTTTGGCCAGTTTTGATATTTCAAAATCATGGTTTTCCAGCCTTTGCATCGTTTCATCTATCAAACCGCGGACTTCTTTATCTTTTCCCTCAAGCAGCAATCGGATCATAGAAGCAAGAAACTCTCGAATGTATTTTTCAGTCCCGCGGGACCGAAGAGCGCTGCCCTTGATGGACATCTTCCCATCCTCTCCAAGGAGTGCATAGTTCTTGCTTTTGTAGGAAAACATGGCCGGGAACAGACCATCCAACTCCACATCGATACCCTCCGGCATACTCTGCGACAGGCGACCCACAAGGGCCGAGGCCTCATCGGCGGTCTCTACCCCTTTTGGAGGAACAAAGTAGATGCCGTCGGTGTCGATTTCGACCGGCGTGGCCCCTTCCTTGTGAAGCCAATCCAACATCCGGCGGATGAGTTCTCTGCCTATTCGCGTGACATCCGCAGCCACCTGGGGGTCTGAAAAATGGTGTATTTGGGTGCCCAGGTAACCGTAGAATGAATTGATCAACACTTTAAAGGTCTGCTGCAAGGCTTGATAGTAATCTCCTTCGTGTTTTGATGTCGCATTTTGGGCAAGGCCTTTAGCTTGGAGGCGAAAAGCCCTCAGATCCTTCAGCAATGGTAGGAAGATATCCAAAGTATCGCAGGTCGGCTTTAGGCGGTATGTTAGAAGTATGGAAGGGTAAAGAGAGGCGACGTCGCAGTGGAGGATGTTTCGCACGACACCCTTTGCAAAGACATCGGTATAGCCACCCTCGATGCGGGCGCCGCCTCTGGGTTTCGGGACAGACACCCTTTTCCTGAGATACTCCCGAAGGAATAGGGCATCGATCTTTGTGGCGTTCCCCCTAATAAAATTGTTCTGATAGGAAAAGGGAAAGATTCGGCCCTGCAAAAAGAATGGATATCCCAGCAAGTCCGAGAGGGCCAAGGTTTCTCGCACATCGTCAAGGTTGTATTTTTTAAGGAGATCGGGATCATTCTCATAATACCACTGGATCTTCTCCCTGTCGATATAGGCCCGGTCTTCCCGGGCGAGTCCAAAATGCCGGGCAGCAGCCTTTAACCCATAACTCTCCAACGCCCTAGCAGCCACATCATAGTACTGGAGGAGAAACATGGTATCGACGACATGCCTCCCAAACACTTCCATACGGGTATAATCGACAACCCTTTCAGCTACACCAAAACGGGAACGTCTGATTCTCGGCTTGCCCCCGTTCCGGCCCCAGGTAAGATCCACTTTGTGCATTCGAGCCCGGGCAACGATATATTCCAGATCGAAATTGAAGATATTGTGGCCCTCAATGATATCGGGATCTTTGTGGGAGATTCTCTCTCCCAAGGCCAGCAACATGTTTTTCTCTTCCATTTCCTGAGCAAACAGCACCTCGGAATAACCGCGATTGTCCATGAGGGCAATGGAGATGATTCGGTCCTCGGTCCTATGGGGATTGGAAAATTCATACCCCGGTGCGCAGGCTGTTTCGATATCCAGGGCCATAGTGTGAAGATCACCGAATTGGAGCCCTTTGAAAAAGGTCTTTCCTGTGAACAAGAGGAACTGATGGATTGGATCGGAGAGGAACAGATAGGGGGCCTGATTTGAAGATGGAGATTGCCGCGTCTTTTTTTGTAAAAAGTTTTTGGCCTTCAGACAATCTCCCCATCGATCGAAGAGGACCAGATAGCGATATTCGTTTAGACCTGAGAGCGGTTCGACTTCATAGGGGCGTTTGAAGTCGTCCATCAAAACCTTTTCTTCAATTAAGATGAATGGGGTGAACGTCTCATATTTAGTCTTGAGCCCGTCCCCCCGGCGAAGAAATAGCTGCATGCTATCATCGCCGGCAGGTTCGACCGCTACGATGCCTTCGCTGGGGTCCGCGCCAAAAAGGATCTTGCTTTCTTCCAGGGAGATGGATTTCATAACGGTTCTCATACCCTCAGGAAAGTTCAAGGGATGTGTTCATAGGATAAATGCGGTCGGTTACTCTCCTTCGCCAGAATGCCCCACGGCTTGCCGTGGGGATGATCGGCCGTCGCCAAAGGCTATGGCCCGACTAAAGATGGCGAGGAGAGCCCTCCGAAGCTTTAGCGCCCGTCCTCCGCAGTTGCTCTGCTACGGAGGATGGAAAGGAGGGCCAGTGGCTATGGAGAGTTCCGCCATCCTTTTCAGGATGCCCTGCGGCTTGCCGCGAGGAGGCTTCACTTCTGGTCTAATTTATCGAGGAGCTTTTTGTAGTAGAGTTGTTTTTCTTCGAAGAGGGGAGACTTCTTGCCCATCATGTTTAACCTCATGATTTTGTAATTGATCTTTTTGATGAGTTTGTATTTTTCTTTTTCATCCGGGATACTCTCCAGGAGATCTTCCATTTGTCTTATGTCTTTTTTCTCCTGGAGCTCAGGCGGCAGGCAGTCGGCGTTTTTGAGTATTCTATAGGCCAGGCGAAGATCATCGGGTAAATGACTGTCATCTTCCAGAGGCAGTGGTTCGCCCCGTCCGGGCAGATTGTCGAATTCCCCGTTTTCTATCGCTTCCTTGATTCTTTGTTCGATGAATTTCCGAGGATATAACATAAATCCCTTGAGTTGTTTGGGACGGTTGCCCTCTAGGAACAATGCCAATCCTCCCTGTGAGAGCAGATGAATCATTGGTTTTCATTAAGTCAGTCAAAATACATATAGGAATTGGAAAACAAATTCAAGTTTGATACCATCCATTTCCTTGACAGGGAATTAGCCGCGAAATATTTGATTTCACTTCAACTCATGGCCCCCAAATTAATGGAAGGGAGCGCTTTTTTAGGGTATTGAAATATGATTGATGAAATAGATAAACAGATAATCTCCTTGATTCAGGGAGACTTGCCTGTTGATCCTAGACCCTTTGACCTGTTTGCCAGAAAAATCGGAATCACCGAAGATGAATTCGTGAATAGGGTCTTATCCCTGAAAGAGAAGGGTATCATCCGAAGGTTTGGCGCCACTCTACGTCACCAGGAAGCAGGTTTTAGTTCGAATGCCATGGTTGCATGGATCGTCCCGGAGGACAGGATCGATGAGGTAGGCGAGACCATGGCGAGCTTTAGGGAAGTTTCCCATTGCTATCACAGAAGGCCTCAAAAAGACTGGAAATACAACCTTTATACCATGATACACGCGGATGACAGGGATGCCTGTTATGAGATTGCGGAGAGGATGTCTAAGAAGGCGGGCGTGAATGACTATGCCCTGTTGTTTAGTGAGAGGGAGTTTAAGAAGACAAGTATGAAATATTTCTAATTTTCGCTCCATAAATGGTCCTTTTTCCCCTGAGCTGTGTTCTCCGCGGTTTTCCGCCTGCGGCGTACTAATCTGTACGCCTCAGCGAAAAACCTTGTGCGGCCTTGCTCAGTGAAAAAATCCCTCATTTACGGAGCGGAAATAAAAACACGAATGACGGAACCAAACAAAAATCTAATGGGAAAATTCTACACCATTAAACAAAAGACGATTAGCATTTAACGGAGAAGAATTATGGTAGAGAAATCAAAGGAGCTTTTTGAAAGGGCGAAAGGCCTTATTCCGGGTGGTGTCAACAGTCCTGTAAGGGCCGGCAAAGCCGTGGGTATGGATCCCCGGTTCATTGAGAGGGCTGAGGGCTGTTTCCTGTGGGATGCGGATGGGAACCGCTATATAGATTATGTCTGCTCCTGGGGTCCGATGATCCTCGGACACGGCCATCCCGAAGTGGTACGGGCATTGGAAGAGAGGATTTCCATGGGTACCAGTTACGGCGCCCCGACGGAGCTCGAGGTGGAGATGGCGGAAACCATCACGAGTATGGTGCCATCGGTTGAGATGGTAAGAATGGTGAACTCCGGGACAGAGGCCACAATGAGCGCCATCCGATTGGCTCGCGGCTTTACGGGTAGGACCAAAATCATCAAATTTGAAGGATGTTATCACGGTCATGCGGATAGCCTTCTGGTATCGGCAGGTTCAGGGGTGGCCACACTGGGAATTCCCGGTTCGCCGGGCGTACCCGAAGACATTGCGGGTCATACGATCTCCCTCTCCTTTAACAATATGGATGAAGTGTCCGAGGCCTTTGAAAAGTATGGTTCGGAGCTTGCGGCCGTCATTGTGGAGCCGGTTCCAGGGAATATGGGCGTGGTGAGCCCCGATAAGTCCTTCCTGGATGGATTACGGGAGATCACCAAGGAAAAGGGCGCGTTACTGATTTTTGATGAGGTGATCAGTGGTTTCAGGGTCAGCCCGGGCGGGGCCCAGCAACTTTTCGGGATCATGCCGGATCTTACCTGCCTTGGAAAGATCATCGGCGGAGGTTTGCCGGTGGGTGCCTATGGGGGCAGAAGGGACATCATGGAGAGCATGGCGCCTGAAGGGAATATCTATCAGGCAGGGACCTTGTCGGGGAACCCTCTGGCAATGGCTGCAGGGATCGCTACCTTAAGGGCCCTTCAAGAGGGCGGCGTGTACGAAGATTTGGATAGAAAAGGAAACGCGCTTTTCGAGGGCCTGAAGGAGGCCGCTTCCGCTGCCGGGGTAGAGGTGATGGTCAACCGAGTAGGATCCATGGGATCCATGTTTTTTAACAGTTCGCCCGTCAGCGATTTCGCAGGAGCAAAATCAAGCGATTCCAGCAAGTTTCCTGTTTTTTATGCAAGAATGCTCGAGCAGGGGATTTACATTGCGCCCTCGGCTTTTGAGGCCTGGTTTGTGTCCGTGGCCCACGACGATGAAAGCATCCAAAAGACCATTGATTGCGCGGGGAAGAGCTTGACCGATTTATAGGGAAAACCCTTTTATTATAGATAGTTAACCCAAAGATAAACCCCCAGTTTTTCTGTCCGGTTAAATTGTGAAGATATGCACAAAAACAGTTGACTTTGTGGAAAAACTTGTGATAGACACAACGCGGTTTCTCCGCTAACCATTTAATATGGAAGATGAAACCAAAAGAATGATCAGGACCCTGGGCCATGTCAGCACGGTCGGACTCGCGATGGCCCTCTCAATCGGGATAGGGGCCGTGGTAGGTCACTATCTTGATAAATATTTCGGCACACACCCGTGGTTGTTTTTTATATTTATAGGCTTCGGTGTGGTAGCAGCATTCAGAAATCTTTATGTTATGTACCATAAGATCAAGGATATCTGATTGGTACAAGAGGTAGTTTCAAAACGTTCAAGTTTGGTCAAGGACAAGGAAGGCGAAAATTTTGACCGCAGGAATACATTGAGTATTTTGAGGATCAAAATTTGAGCCTGACGCGGGGATTGACCAAAATCGGGCGTTTTGAAATTGCCTCAAAAGGCTAGCCAAAAATATTTGAAATTTGTTTCAACTTTGAATCAACGTTGATCATTATTTCGAAGCCTCAGGTAATGCGAGTGTTCAGGGGTTCAGTGTTCAGGAAAGAGAAACTGGTTCCTTGCCTCTATCCCTCCTAAACTCTGAACTACTGAACACTGAACACTCAGAACACCTTTGGTTTGTCAACGCCTGTCAGATTTGTTTGACTCGTTTAGTCAAAGAATCGCGGTGTAAGGAGCTAATGGACTGGGTAAAAGTATATAGGGATTTGTGCAGGCGGAGCTGGATTATTTTACTCCTGCTCGCTATAGGCAGCTTCTTTGTCATGAGCCTCACAGTGACAATGGGAGTCGTACTCGGGGGTCTGATTGTCATTGTCAATTTCGATATCCTGCAAAACACGATCAAGCGTGCCTTTCCCACAAAGGGGGCTGTGAAATCCAAAAAGGCCATTCTGGTTGCCAAGAGTTATGTTCGACTATTGGCCCTGGGGGCGGTCATCTATTTACTAATCAAAATCGGTATCGTAGATCCCATTGGATTGACTATAGGGCTCTCTACCATCGTTATCAGTATCGTCAGTTTCGGAATAAGCAGTGCGCTAAAGATGAGGACTAGGGAGGCAACTTAAGCATGGAACATCACTATTATTTTTTGGTTGAAATCATGAGCGCCCTCGGTCTTGGACATTGGGCTCATGATAATGCCCATCTTTTATATTCATGGCTGGCCATGGCCGTACTCATAGGTGTTTGCCTTCTATTCGCCAAGGGCATTCAAATGGTCCCCAGAAAGGGCCAGAACGTATTGGAGATGATCGTAGGCGGTCTGGAAGACTTCATGGTGGAGATCACAGGGCCTGAGGGAAGGGCCTTTTTCCCCTACATCGCAACAGTATTCCTTTATATCCTGGTTTCGAATCTTATGGGCCTTGTTCCCGGGTTCTTCTCGCCCACGGCCAATCTCAATACCACCCTATCCATGGCCATTTGCACCTTCGTTGTAACACACTCCATTGGAATCAAGTTCCACGGCGCAAAATACGTTAAACATTTTCTGGGCCCCGTAATGCCCATGGCCCCAATTATGCTCCCCATTGAGCTTATCGGTCATTTAGCTCGGGTGATGTCCCTGAGCATTCGACTTTTTGGAAATATCTTCGGGAAAGAGAAGGTTCTGGGGATATTATTCGCCCTGGCAGGTCTCTACCTGGCACCGCTACCGATCCTGTTTCTGGGCATACTTGTGAGCTTTATTCAAGCTGTCGTTTTTATGCTGCTCTCCATTGTGTACTTCGCCGGTGCCATGGAAGAAGCGCATTAACGTGATCAAATCTTGATCGCCTTTTGGAAGAAGGCAACATTAAAGAGAAGGGAGGTTCGTATGTTGAAGAAAGGTATTACTGTATTATTGACCGTAGTTCTAGTTCTGGGAATGGCCCCAATGGCCCTGGCTGAGGACGGTTCGGCAAAGGCTGCCGGGATGTGGATTTTCTTCGCTATCGCGCTCGCCTGCGGTTTCGGTATCGGCGTTGCCGCCCTCGGGACCGGTCTCGGTATGGGTAATGCCATCAATGGCGCACTTCAGGGAACGGCAAGAAATCCTGAAGCGGGCGGTAAAATCATGACCACCATGATTATCGGTTTGGCTCTTATTGAGTCTCTCTGTATTTACGCCCTGCTGATATGCCTGATGATGGTCTTCAAGATTCCCAGCCTTGAGGCAGTGATTAAGGCCCTGGGAAGCTAAACCAGACTTCAAAAGGGGATCTTGGGGATTGCTTCCGAGATCCTCTTTTTTGAACAATTCATGTGCAAAAATTCACAAAACTTTCGGTGTCTTAGGGATGGTAAAAGATCTCAAAATTCCTGATGCGACTATCGAAAGGATCTCTCTCTATTCCAGGCCCCTTGAGCATCTACTGGATAAAGGGACCACGGTCGTTTCCTCAGAGAACCTCGCCAATCTGTGTAAGGTCAATCCTGCCCAGGTGAGAAAGGACCTTTCTTATTTCGGGGAATTCGGCGTCCGCGGCATTGGTTACGATGTACGCGATCTTCTGGTGGAGATTAAAAAAATCCTGGTCTCAGACCGTGTCTGGAAACTGGGTATCGCGGGCGTCGGCAACATGGGCATAGCCCTCATGAGGCATGAGAATTTTCTGAAACGGGGATACAGTTTTGTGGCTGCCTTTGATACCGATGCGAAAAAGGTGGGTCAACAACTTCCAAACGGCGTCATCATCAGACATGTCGGGGAAATAAAGGAACTGACACCCCAATTGGGCATTGAGATTGGCATCATCACAAGCCAGCCTTCCCAGGCCCAATCTTTCACGGATATGTTTGTGGAGGCGGGAATAAAGGCCGTCCTTAATTTTTCGCCGATACAGGTAAGACAGCCCGAGAATTGTCTGGTGGAGAATGTGGATTTTACGGTAAGCCTGGATAATCTGGCTTACCACCTAAGCAAAGGCGTTTAGCCCTCCCCGGGCAGTGCTAGAACGCCTCTCAAATACCTTCCCGTATAGGATTCCTCAATTTGAGCGATCTCTTCCGGAGTACCTGATCCGACAAGATATCCGCCTCTGTCACCCCCAACGGGGCCGAGATCGATGACATGGTCCGCGGTCTTGATCACATCCAGATTGTGCTCGATAACCACGACCGTATTGTTGAGTTCAACGAGATAGTTCAACACCTCCAAAAGTTTCTGTATGTCGGCAAAATGGAGACCCGTGGTGGGCTCATCGAGCAGGTATAGGGTCTTTCCCGTGCCCCTTTTGCTGAGTTCTCTGGAGAGCTTCACCCTTTGCGCTTCACCGCCGGATAGGGTTGTGGCGGGTTGCCCCAGTTTGACATAGCCCAACCCGACGTCTATGACGGTTTTGAGCTTTCTTTTGATGTTGGGGATATTTTCGAAGAAGCTAAAGGCCTGATTCACCGTCAGCCCCAGGATATCGGCGATATGATAGCCCTTGTACTTTATCTCCAAAGTATCCCGATTAAAACGCAATCCCCTGCATGATTCGCAGGTGACATACACATCAGGAAGAAAGTGCATTTCAATCTTGATAATGCCATCCCCGTTGCATGCCTCACATCTCCCACCCCTGACATTAAAGCTAAACCTACCGGGCTTATACCCTCTCACCTTTGATTCGGGAAGCATGGAATAGAGTTCACGAATGGGCGTAAAAACGCCGGTATAGGTGGCCGGGTTGGAACGAGGGGTTCTGCCGATAGGGCTTTGATCAATGCTGATAACCTTGTCGATATGGTGAATGCCCTTGATCGCTTCGACCTTTCCGATCTTGGTTCTCAATTTGGATCGGTAGAGACTCTGAGTCATGGAAGGATAAAGCGTTTCGTTGATAAGACTGCTTTTTCCCGAACCCGACACACCTGTGACGCAGGTGAACGTGCCCAAGGGGATTTCCACTTTAATGCATTTGAGGTTGTTTTGTTTGGCTCCTTCAATGATCAGGTGCTTTTGGTTGTGTTTCCGCCTTGAACCGGGGATGGGAATCACACGTTTTTTGGAAAGATATTGTCCGGTGAGGGAGTCTTTACTTTTTTTCAGAGCTGAAGGTGTCCCCCTGAAAACAATCTCTCCGCCCTTAAGTCCGGCGCCGGGTCCCATATCGATGACATAATCGGAAGAGAGGATCGTCTCCTCGTCATGTTCCACCACCAATACCGTGTTACCCAAATCCCTCAGTCGTTTGAGGTTTTTCAGAAGGAGGAGGTTATCCCTTTGGTGCAACCCGATGCTCGGCTCGTCCAGGACATAGAGTACCCCCGCCAGACCGGAACTGATCTGGGTGGCCAGCCTGATCCTCTGATCTTCGCCCCCGGACAGGGTTGCCGAGGAACGGTCAAGGGTCAAGTAATCAAGGCCTACGTTTCTGAGAAACCCCAATCGCTCCTTGATCTCCTTAAGAATGCGTTGTGCAATATCCTTTTCCTTTTTTAAAAGCTTGAGGTTATCGAAAAAATTTAAGGATTTTTCGATGGAAAAGGACGTGACTTCATGGACGGACTTAGCGCCGACAGTTACCGTAAGACTGATCGGTTTCAGCCTCGCCCCTTCGCAGGCGGGGCAGGGGCGGATACTCATGTATTGCTCAAGCTCCTCGCGAATCTGGTAGGAGTCCGTCTCGCGGTAGCGTCTTTCGAGGTTGGGGATGAGACCTTCGAAGGGTCGCCGATAAAAATGACGGCGATCGCCCCTCTCAAAGTAGAATTTAATTTCATCATTCCCGGAGCCGTTGAGAAAGACCTGCTGCGTCTTCTTAGGCAAATCCTTGAAAGGGGTATGGATGTCAATGTGATAATGCCCACAAATGGCGTCAAGCATTTGCTGGAAGTAGACGGAATGCCGTTTCGCCCAGGGGGCCAGGGCCCCTTCACGCAGGGTTAACTTGGAATCCGGGACAAGCAGATCGGGATCAAAATACCGCTTTGTCCCCAATCCGCTGCATTCCGGGCATGCCCCCTGCGGGTTATTGAATGAGAACATCTGCGGGGTCAGTTCAGGGATGCTAACACCGCATTTGATACACGCAGCTTTCTGGCTGAACAGTATTTCATCCCCGTCCAGCATGTCTATGATCGCCTGACCCTCTGAGAGACCGAGGGTGAGTTCCATTGAATCCGTGAGGCGTCGCCCTATGTTTTCATTGATGATGAGGCGATCCACCACCAATTGAATGGTATGTTTCTTCTTCTTGTCGAGTTTGATCTCTTCGTCAAGCAGCCTGACTCGGTTGTCTATCCTCACCCTCGTGAATCCGTCTTTCCGGAGCTGCTTCAAGAGTTGGACATGTTCGCCTTTGCGACCCTCGACCAAGGGAGCCAGGATCTGAATCTTGGCCCCTTCTTCCAACTCCAGGATCTGATCGACTATCTGCTGGGTGGTTTGGGAACTGATTTCCAGGTCGCATTTAGGACAATGGGGATGTCCGACCCGGGCATAGAGAAGTCTCAGGTAGTCATAGATTTCAGTCGCAGTCCCCACCGTTGACCGGGGGTTTCGACTCGTGGAACGCTGGTCGATAGAGATGGCAGGAGAGAGCCCTTCGATGGCGTCCACATCGGGTTTGTCCATCTGCTCAAGAAATTGGCGCGCATAGGCGGACAAAGATTCCACATAACGTCTTTGCCCTTCCGCATAGATGGTATCAAAGGCCAAAGACGATTTGCCGGATCCTGAAAGGCCTGTCATTACCACAAGCTGATTTCTGGGGATATCGAGGGAAATATTCTTGAGGTTATGGACCCTCGCCCCTCTTATTTTTATGTAGTCACTAGGCATTGGTTATTTGTTTCTCGTTAAATTGTTGAGTCGTTGAGTAGGTGCGCCGACTCGATATTGAAAGGCCTATAACAACTCAACTACTCGACTGACGCCCTGTTCTTCGTCATGGTCACCGCCATTTTGATGGCGGTTTTGAGGCTGGATGCCTCAGCGACACCCTTTCCGGCAATGTCATAGGCCGTCCCGTGATCCACGGATGTTCGAATAATGGGCAGCCCCAACGTGACATTTACGGCCTCCGAAAAGTGAAGCATTTTTAATGGGATCAGTCCCTGATCATGATACATGGCAATCACGGCATCATACTGCCCGTCGCAGGCCTTGCAAAAGAGCGTGTCTGCGGGGAAAGGGCCCTCCGCCCGGCAACCCTGTTTGTTGGCTTCTTCAACAGCCGGTTTGATCGATTCCTCTTCCTCAGAGCCGAATAACAAGGATTCCCCGGCATGGGGATTCAGGGCGGTTACGGCCAGTCGCGGGTTTGCAATTCCGAAATCCCCTTTTAGGGCTTTGAATGTCGTGGTGATGGTTTTAAGTATCCTTTTTTTATCCAATAGGGCCGGCACATCCTTTAAAGCACAGTGCGTAGTAACCAGGGCTACGCGCAGCTTTTCTCCTGCGAGCATCATCACATAATCCTGTGAGCCGGTAAGATGCGCGATAAATCCCGTGTGCCCATCAAAGGGGAACCCCGCCTTATGCATCAATGCCTTGCTGATAGGGCATGTTACAATGGCGGCCAACCCCCCTTGCATCGCGAGTTCGACGCCTTTAAGTATATACTCCACCATGGCCTTTCCGCCATCGGTCGTAGGCTGCCCGGGAATGGCGTCTTCTTTGGTCAATTGGGAAAGGGCCATCACGTTGATGCATGAAGCATCGTTCAGAGCCTTCTGCGGGTGGGATATCACAGTGTGGGGTGTCGGTGTCAAAGCCCCGGGAACTGAAAGGACCAGAGGATCTCCCAAGACTACGGGCCGGCAGAGTCGGCATATGGAGGGATCGGAAAGGGCCTTAAGAATGATTTCCGGCCCGATGCCTGCCGGGTCCCCCATGGTAATGCCTATGATGGGTCGTTCTTTCAAGATATAAGTTTTCTCTTTCCAGGTTTTGAATGGGGGACATTATTATTGTTTGATGTTGGCCTGTCAATGGGATTGACCGGATCATCAATAGGATAATATGTTAGGCGTACAAAGCAAGAATCCTATGAGATTGTTTTTTTTGTTTCTCTATTTTGAATCACATAAGAAGGGAGCAATAGCAGTTTGTTAATCTGTCTTATCGGTTTTCATATTGGATATCCAGACTCCTGGGGTTTTTCTGACGTGACTAACGGGAGGGCGCTGTCTTTTCCCGATTCATCAGTGGGGGAAGCCCCAGCTCTGAGCGAAGCGAGGAGAATGGGGAGTCCCGCCGCATTGCGGCGGGACGCGGATAAGTCGCAGAAAAGACTGCCCCCGATCAAAGATCGGGAAACAAAAGAAAAGCCGCAGGGGTCTGGAAATTCCTCTTTTACCATAATGCGGATTAACAAACCGGTCATGCTCCCAGAAGATGCGCTGGGAGAAAAACGCACAATGAATATGGATAAAAAAGACATAAATAAAGGGTCCCATGAAGATAGCTGGATAAGGTGCATCGCAGCCAAGGCAGAACCCCCAAGCCTCAAGGACAATACCGCTGATGTTGATCGTTTTTTAAACAGCATAAAAAAGAGCTTGGGGAACCGGGAATTGCATGCGGATTTCGATGTTGTAAGGAAAATACCCTCATCACTCCGTGAAAACGATTATTCCATGCGGGCCATTGTATTTAAGGAGCATAATCTGTGGCACCTGTTGGATATTAGACCGGCATCATCGAGGCAACCGATCTACGGACTTGCTGTAGATCTCGGAACCTCAACAGTGGTTGTCAGGCTCCTTGATCTGGTCTCAGGAGAGACCAAAGAAGAGCTCTCCTTTCCCAATCCTCAGATAAAGATCGGGCCGGACATCCTCACGCGCATCCATTATGCGTCGCAGGCGGGGGGGGTGGAAGAACTACAGAAACTAATGATCAAACGGTTTAATCAGGAGATCGCTGGACTGACAAAGCGCCATGATATCAAGGCCAATGATATAGTAGGGATAACAGCGGCCGGTAATACGACCATGACCCATCTTTTTCTGGGGCTTGATCCCTATTGGATCTGCAGAGAACCCTATATCCCGGTGATAAATAGTCCAGGGCTCATGGAGGCCGGCAATTTGGGTCTTGCAGTTCATCCAAGGGCGCCCGTTTTCGTGTTTCCGAATGTTGGCAGTTATCTTGGCGGTGACCTTGTCGCAGGCATCCTGGCGTCGCGAATGACCGAACGGGAGGAAATATCTATTTTGGTGGATGTGGGGACGAACGCCGAAGTTGTCTTGGGTAACAGGGATTGGCTAATGGGATGTGCAGGAGCCGCCGGACCCGCACTCGAAGGCGGTGTGGCAAGCATGGGCATGATGACAGGCCCGGGTGTCATTGATCGGGTGCTGATCGACAGGAAATCCGGTCAATTTCAAATCGGCGTCATCGATAGCTTGCCGCCCGTCGGTATTTGCGGGTCAGGCCTTATAGATCTGGTGGCGCAGCTTTTTGTGTCAGGCATGGTTGATTTGCGCGGTAAGTTCGTCCCCAAGGTATGCGGCGAACGTCTGAAGGAGATGGATGGCATGAAGCATTTGGTTGTGGTGCCAGGGAAAGATTCGGGGAATCAGGGGGATCTTACTCTGAGTCAACCGGATCTTGATGCCCTCATCCGATCCAAAGCAGCCATGTACACAATCCTTGCAACTATCACCCGTATGGTGAATGTGGACATGAATGAAATTGACAGGTTTTATGTCGCCGGTACCTTCGGCATGTAGATTAAGCCGCAGTCTGCGATAATCCTCGGGATGATTCCGGATCTTCCCATTGAAACCTATGAGTCACTCGGCAACACGTCTTTGGCCGGGGCAAGCATGGCCATTTTATCTGATCGGGCAAGAGAAGAGACAACGAATCTTCGGGATAGGCTGACCTATGTTGAATTGAACGTTAATCAGGAATTTATGAATCACTTCAGTGCTGCGATATTTATTCCCCATACCGACAAATTGCTTTTTCCCTCCGTCGCAACGCAATCCTGAGTTAAGTGTGATTGGGGAACATCGCTATGCCACTGCGCCCCTGTTTAGCGAAGCCCTTACAATTCACGTACTATCACCATCTATAGGCAAATGATTTTCCGGATACAGAAGGCAACCCGTGTTCAGATTCCTCCAGTTCCTGCTGACAATTAATGCACAGCCTCGCTTCGGGAACGGCAAGAAGACGTTTATGGGGGATGTGTACGCCACAGGCTTCACATACGCCGAATTCTTCCTCATGGTTGACTCTTGAGAGAAGATTCTCGATACCCTGTAGTTCAATATTCAATTTCTCAATCATACTGTAATGGCTCTCGGCAGAGATCTCCCGTTGAGCCTTGTCGGCATTATCCATGAATTCACCCGCCTTGAGATCACCCTCGTATTCCTTTTGGCTGTCCATTAAAAGTTCGAATGTCTCTTCGAGCTCTCCTTTTTTCCTGAGGAGGGATTTCATGAAGGTTGAGCGGAAATCCCTTTTGTGCTTCGAGGTCTTCACTGTTGCTTTGGCAATCTGCCCCGTCATCTTTTTTTTTGTCTGATTTGCCTTTGTTAATTTTGCGTTTTTCCTATTCGTCTCCATGATACCCCTCCATGGCAACAAATGATCTGTTCCTAGAGGGAATTAGTCATTATTCAAACATTGTCAACCGAAGGGCTTTTTTCTTTGGGATTCTATTCGTTTATTAGATCGTGGTTTCTTGATTATCTATCCTGTTTTTTCTATACTCTTGCTTTTATCTGCCTTCGCAGAAGCCACGGGTTTACCCGTAGGGCGCCATTGCTGAGCCCCCGCATAGTTTAAAAGGGGCTAAATTGAAACGAAAAAAAGGAAAACAGTGGTGAGGTGAGATTTTGTTTATTACGTTTGAAGGTATTGAGGGGTGCGGTAAATCGACACAGATTGAGCGCTTGATCAAAAGGATTGAGATATCGGGTATACCCGTGATTCAGACCTTTGAACCGGGGGGCACCCGGATCGGGAAGGCCATAAGACAGACGCTTTTAGATGCCAAAAATAGCGATCTTGATACCTTGGCCGAATTATTTCTGTATTTGGCGGACAGGGCGCAGCATGTGGCGGAAATTGTCAAACCTGCGCTGGAACAGGGAAAATGGGTTGTTTGTGATCGATTCTTTGACGCCACTTTTGCTTACCAGGGGGCGGCCCGCGGCCAGGATATGGAACTGATTCAATCATTAAACAAACTGGTTTCTCAAAGCATCAAGCCGGATATCACTTTTCTTCTGGATTGCCCGGTGGAGGTAGGACTCGATCGCGCCAAAAACCGAAAGGAGACATCGGAAAATCGTGGGCAGGATAGATTTGAAAGAGAAAGGATCGAGTTTCATTTTGAGGTGAAGAGGGCCTATCTGGAGCTTGCCAAGAAAGAGCCTCAGCGCTTTCGTGTAATCGATGCAACCCTTTCCATAGATGAAATGGCTGAAACCATTTTTGAGCATTTGAAACCTTTTTTGGGTGAGAGTGGAGCCTAAATAATAATCGTTTTGTGGGATGATGAACGAGAGAGAATTCAGGTCATTTTCGAAAATTCTGGGGCAGAACGAGGTGATCACCCTTTTGAAGGAGTTGATCTCAAAGGACAAGCTGCCCCACGCCGCGCTATTTGTTGGAATTCCTGGCACTGGAAAGACCACAACCGCCTTTGCATTGACCCAGGCCATTAATTGCCAAAACCCCGTGGATGCAGAGGGATGTGGGGAATGCCGAATATGCCGTCAGCTTAGGGGCAATAACTTCCCGGATATTGAAATTGTGCGACCCGATGGACAACACACCAAGATAGAACAGGTGAGAGAATTGGAGCGGAAGCTTGGATTCAAGCCCCTGGCTGAGGGGACACGCGTGAGTGTGATCCAGGAGGCTGAAAAAATGACCCCCGAAGCAGCCAATGCCTTCCTTAAGACCCTTGAGGAGCCCCCTGATGATAACATGCTCATCCTCAATGTGATCGAACCTCTCAATCTGCTTCCTACGATTGTTTCCCGATGCCAGAAGTTTCGGTTCAGACCGATTTCTGTTCAGCTCATCATTGAACAGCTCAAAGAAAGGCTGGGATTGGAAGAGGAAAAAGCGGTGGTTGTCGCAAAGCTCTCCGACGGAAGTCTGGGCAGGGCATTTTCCATGGCGGAGACGGATTTCCTGGATAAGAGAGAGGAGTATATCTTTAAACTCATGAACCTGGCCGGCCTATCCTCCGTGCAGGTCCTTGAAATGGCCGTCGAATTGGCTCGTGAGACAAAAGGTAAAGATCTCGGCACCTTGGAGAAAGAATTGTCGGGGACATCCGGATTGCTGAGCATTTGGAAAAGCTGGTACAGGGACCTGTTGGTCGTGAAAGTGAATGGCAGTGAGGAGTATCTGGTCAATGTCGATTTTTCCCATAAGTTGAAAAAAGTATGTAAAAATCATAAAATAGATAATTTAACAAAGAGCTTTAAGATATTGGAAAGGGCTCAAAGTGAATTGTCGAAGGCCCGTAATCTGGAATTGATGATGGAAAATACCCTTCTGTCTCTAAAGAGGCTGGCGAACTAGTTCCATCCAAAAAGGGGCGAGCCCTTTGCTAAACGCCCCCTTTTGCCCAATTTCTGTGTCAGGCTCAAATTTTAATCCTCAAAATACTACATGTATTCCTGTGGTTAAAATTATCGCCTTCTTTGAACTTGAACAAAATTGGGCATTTTTCAAAGGTCTCGAAACGCCTCCGTGCTTTTTCCCCCTCATGTGCCGGGTGAGGGGGAGTTTTTTTGTGGAGAATTAACATCCAATGAATAAACTAGTTGGTGTACAGATCAGAGAGGAAGGCAGGGTCCAGGTTTTCGATAGCGGACACTTTGTCCTCAAGAAAGGGGATAGAGTGATCGTCGACACAGAACAGGGTCCTGCTTTTGGCGTCGTAAGTGAGGAACCCAAAAGATGTTGTCAGGATATGACGGACAAGTCTTTGAATAAGATACTTCGTTTGGCCAACGATAAGGATAGGGAAAGGTACTGGAAAAATAGTCGGTTGGAGACGGATGTGCACACTTTTTGTTATGAGAGGATAAAAGCGCGATCTATCCCCATGAATCTCGTGGGTGTGGAACGTCTTTTTGACGGCAGCAAGGTCATGATCTATTTCACGGCAGACGGGCGAGTGGATTTCAGGGAATTGGTCAAAGATCTGGTTCAGAAATTCCACACAAGAATTGAAATGAGACAGATTGGCGTTCGCCATCAAGCCAAGATGGTAGGCGGACTTGGCAGTTGCGGGCGCCAACTCTGCTGTACATCATTTCTCAATAGTTTTGAACCCGTATCCATAAAAATGGCAAAGGAACAGAATCTTTCTTTGAGTCCCTCAAAGATATCCGGAATGTGCGGCAGGTTGATGTGTTGCCTCACCTACGAGTTTAAGTTCTATGAAAATGTGAAGAAGAATTTACCAAAGATAGGAAAAAGAGTGGAGACAAAAAGCGGGGAAGGAAAAGTGGTCCGACAGAATGTATTCAAGGGGACTCTGACCCTTATTTTGGATTCAGGAGAGGAAATTGAAGTGACCTATGAGGACATCGTTAGGGGTAGACCGAAAAACAATTGAGATTTGAATATTCGTTAAAGATTGCACGGGACGGATAGTGAATAAGATGACGTCTCGAATATTCTGCGACTTATTGAAATTGTAAGTACTTGTCGAGACTTGGCAGTCTCGCCTCACACATGGACTAATGGAATAGTGGAATAATGGAATGATGTAAATCCGTCTTCTACCGAATGGATTAGATTCGAGTTTTGCATTTTTCTCATGCTTTGTCAGCGTGGTCTTCCCAATAAACCATTCCGGCAATTTCCCAGCACCCATTATTCCAATTTTCCCGTATTCCAACATTCCAATAGCGGAGTGAAACGGAGCAAAGTTCACTTTGAAAGGGAGCCGAGTTGATTAAGCAATTCTATGTAACGACACCCATATATTACGTGAATGCAGAGCCCCATCTGGGACATGCCTATACGACGATCGTGGCCGATGTGATCAATCGGTATCATATGTTCTCCGGGGCGGATGCCTATTTTCTTACGGGAACCGATGAGCATGGTGACAAGATTGTCACTGCTGCCGAGAAGGCAGGGGAGTCCACGGTCGATTATGTGGATAGGATGAGCCACCAGTTCAGAAAGCTCTGGCCCAAACTAAACATCACAAATAGCGACTTTATCCGCACGACGGATGACTCCCATAAGGAAACGGTAGAGCTCATTTTGAATCAAGTTAATGAGAGAGGTGATATCTACTTTAGTGAGTACTCCGGTCTTTATTGCTTTGGGTGTGAGCGGTTCTATGTGGAAAGGGAGCTTGTTGACGGAAAGTGCCCTGACCATCAGACCGAACCGGTTTTGATCAAGGAGTCCAATTATTTTTTTCGGATGAGTAATTATCAGGACTGGCTTATAGATCACATAAAGAAATACCCCGACTTTATTAGACCAGAAAGATACAAGAACGAAGTCCTGGCCTTCCTCAGGGAGCCTCTGGATGACCTGTGCATATCCCGTCCAAAATCAAGGCTGACATGGGGAATCACCCTGCCCTTTGATGAAAATTTTGTGACCTATGTCTGGTTTGATGCCCTTATTAACTATGTTTCAGCCCTTGGTTATCCTGAAGGGGAGCTCTTCAAAAGATATTGGCCGGTTGCCCAGCATCTTATTGCTAAGGACATACTCAAACCCCACGGTATTTACTGGCCCTGCATGCTGAAGTCGGCGGGGATAGAACTCTATAAACACCTTAATGTGCACGGGTATTGGAACGTTAATGAAGGAAAGATGTCCAAGAGTCTGGGGAATGTGGTCAAGCCCCTGGCCCTGGCGGATATATACGGCCTTGACGCCTTCAGGTATTTCCTGCTTCGTGAGATGGTTTTCGGCCTTGATTCCGAGTTTAGTGAAGAGGCGCTGATTTCCAGGATCAATGCCGATCTGGCAAACGATCTTGGAAATCTGGTCAGCCGAAGTGTGACCATGGTTAGGAAGTACTTCAAGGATGACATGCCGGAACCGGGTAGGGTAATGGAGACGGATAAAACTCTAAAAAGAGATGCCTTGGACCTAATCGACACCTATTCGAGCTTTATGGAAGAGATGGGATTTCACAAGGCCCTCATGGCTGTTTGGGAAGTCATTGGAAAAATGAATAAGTACATTGATTCCGAAGCCCCCTGGGTCTTGGCGAAATCGGACCGCGATCGGTTGTCTACCGTGATGTCCTATCTTATGGAATCGGTGAAAATCGTTTCCGGCCTCATTTGGCCATTCATACCCGACACGGCAGAGAGAATTCAAGGTATACTGGGCCTATCCCGCGTAGGGAAAGCAATGAAATTAGAAGATCTCCGCGAATGGGGAAAAGAAGACCTATCCATCACTGTATCCAAAGTTCCCCATCTTTTCCCTCGAATTGAAATGAAACAGGAGGAAAAACCTGTGACCGAGAATGAGAAACCCAAAAGGACTGAAGGGGAAGCCCTTATATCATTCAATGAGTTCCAAAAACTTGACCTAAGGGTCGGAACCGTCAAGAAGGCAGAGGCTATTCCCGATTCTAAAAAACTTATCAAACTGACGGTTGACATTGGGGAAGAACGGGTCGTTGTGGCAGGTATCAAGGGTCAATATGCGGAGGATGAGCTTGCCGGAAAACAGGTGGTCCTGGTGATCAATCTCCAACCCGCAAAACTGATGGGCGTGGAGTCCAGAGGCATGGTTTTGGCTGCTGAAGATGAATCGGGCATTCACTTGTTGGCTCCTGATGTCTTTTCCGTACCCGGCAGCAAGGTGAAATAGAACTGCCCCTTTGTCTTGCAATCCGAACGGGTAATTTCTAAATCACTATGCCGTGAATGCTCAATAACCGGGTCAACACCATTAGGTCAGAATATCGCCTAACCCATCCATATAGGCCTGCACTTGCCCCTTTACATCATCCAGCATCTTGGAATCCATTCCCAACAGCTTATTGGAAGCCGAACCTTCCAAATCGATATCACCATTTTCCCTACCGCCGTACCCGATGGACTTTGCTAATAGATTGCCAAGGTGTATCACCTGGACCTCCTTTGAAATGGATTCAGCGTCCTCGATATTGTCATGGTACATATTGACCTGGGCGAATCCCTCGGGAAATTCCCATCTCTTTAGGAGGGCTGCACCGAAATCAGCATGGAGTTTTTCAAGCGTTTCAAGAATTTCCTCTTCTCCTACTTCATCCAGAGATCCTTTCCGATCCAATTCATCAATGATCCTGATTAGAAGCAATTTCCCCACATCATGGAGTAATCCAAGGGTAAAAGGATCGTCCGGTAATTCGATGGTGAGGAGTTCTGCAATGACTTGAGATGCATAGGCACAGGCCAAGGAGTGGTCCCAAAGCTTTTCGGTAAAGGCGACATATTTTCTGTTCACCGAATCATAGAACGCTCGCGTGCAAATGGTGTCTACGAATTGTGCCGTAACATCGAGCCCCAGTCTGCCAAGGGCCTGATCAAGGGTTTCGTTTTTCGTTACGCCTCGATAGTAGGTTGAATTGGATACCCCTATAAGTTTGGAAGAGATGGCAGCATCATTTTTTAGGAGGTCCGCGACCTCTTTCAGATTGGAACCCCTTTTCCTCATCTTTCTAAATTTGACACTGATTTCCGGGAGTGAGGGGAGTTCGATATCCCCTTTTTCAAATCGAGCACTGATTTCTGAAACAATATTTTCACTTTTTTCAGCATTCGACCCTTTCTCGAGAGGCACTGTTAAATCAACTCCAGGGCCCGGTAGATCAAGTTTTCTCAATTTATTTAGGATGGTATTCCTGTCAAAGGGCTTCGTAATATAGGTGTCGCACCCAGCTTGAATACACGTGATAACCGTGTCCTTGTCGGAATGGGATGTGACCATCACGATTTTTACCTTTGTTTTGTCTGGTATCTTGTTCTCTTTTTCTCTGTCCCGAATTTCAAGAAGGACCTCAGTACCGTCCATTTCAGGCATAGAGACGTCAAGGGCGATCAGGTCGAAGGGTTTTTGGATTTTCTGGGCCTCTTCAACGGCCTCGATAGCGGCCTTTCCACTATCCACGGCTTCGCATTCTCCAAAAGAGTCCATGATCTTCTGGAGTTTTTTCCTGCTGACGAGTTCGTCATCCACAACTAAGGTTCTCATTTTAATGCTCCTCAATGACTATGATTAGCTTAATCCGGACCAACGGAGGAGGATTTTTCCTGTTCGTTCCGGAATTGGACTAAAGGCTGATTGCTCATATGTCCATAGCATAGTGTTCCAAATGATCCACCCCTTTTTCTAGTCTCTGCAGTGCCAGATTCCCAGCCCCGAGGTCTCCTGACTTTCCCATACCTTCCAGTTCGACGGCGGCCTTGAAAAGATCCTCAGCGGTCATATTGGCGGCGCCTCCCTTAATGGAATGGGCCTCTTGTCTAA
>CAYWMP010000097.1:0-21833 GCA_964459445.1 uncultured Desulfobacteraceae bacterium | reverse complement strand
AGCAAAACAACGGGGCGTGGCGCAGCCTGGTAGCGCACCTGCTTTGGGAGCAGGGAGTCGGAGGTTCAAATCCTCTCGCCCCGACCAGTAAAATCAATGAGTTGCATCTATTTTCGAGTTGGACCGCTATTGGCGTTAGACGATTGATTAGACGTTGCGGTGGGATTTTCTAATGCGTCCTTCCAGAAATCCGCCAAGAATTCCGTTTGCTCTTTGGTGCCGCTTTCCAAATGTCCGGCGTATATCTCTGTGGTTTTCTGGTGGTCGTGACGCAGAAATCTCTGTAGCTTTGCCAAGCCCATGTTGCCCTTTTCCTTGAGGACTGCCGTTGCCAAGTGCCTCAGCTGATGAAGGCCGAATTTTGGAACCCCGGCTTTTTTACAGATTCTCTCAGTAAACCTGTTCAGATTCTGATAACGGTCTTCTCTCCATTCCCCTTTTTTCCTGTCCCAGAATTTATGCCAAAAAACATAGGGCAAGGTAGAGTGCCGCTTTTTGAAACGTCGTTCAAGAATTTCGCATAACAGGGCAGGCATTTCGTGGTAGGTTGTTTTTACTTCGCCGGAGCCTGATTTTCTGGTGTGAAGAGCGTAGATCCTATTTTTAAAATCAATGTCAGCCCACTCCCACTTGAGAATTTCAGATTTCCTGGCGCCCGTAACCAGGTAGGTAAGGATTAAATCCTTCTGATCTGGGGTTGCAGCCATGTATGCTTTGATGACATGTTCGATTGCAGCGGGCCGTGATTTTGTTGTCTCATGCCTCTTCTTTTCAACCTCTGCAAAAGGATTCAGGGATTCCTTTGGAAACAGATTCTGTTTTTTCCCCCATTCAAAGATCCGCCTACCTTCTTTTCGATAAACATTGAATGAGTTGTTGCTTACCCTGTTTGCCCTCTCGAGAAGATATGTTTGTGCCATATGAACGGTGATGTCCTCAATCGGAATATTGCCCCATTTTTTGAGGAGTTCTTTACAGAGTCTCTGTTTCCCTGCAAAAGTGTCGGACCCTACAAAGCTGATCTTTGCATCCTTAAGATACTCGTTGCAAAGCGTCAACAAGTCCAAACTCGTTGGAGTGGTTTTCAACTTTTCTATTCTGTGTCGGAGTTCTGCTTCCGCAACGCGTGCTTCCTTTTTGGTTCTCCATGACGTCTGAAGCATGCCAGCCTTGGCGGGGGTCCATTTCACTCCGTCCTTTTCTACCCTTATGTAGTATCTCCCCTTGACCTTGTAAATTGGCATAGAGCACCCCCCGCAGAATAAGCTTTCTCCTTCCTATTTTGATGCCACCGAGGTCTTCCCAGTGTGCGTAGATCCACGATTTTGGTACGGAAGAAGGCATGATCTTCTTTACCTGATCTGGGGTGAGGATATCTTCTCGTGTAGACATTGTCAATAACCAATTGAATTGATTTAATTTCTTTTAAAATCAATCTCTTCTGCCATTGAACAGATCTGATTTTTTCCGAAATCAACTATGGTTCTTGTTTGCTCTCCACTTTTTTACAGGACAGGTCGGCTCACAAAAGGTTTTTACCGCCGGGCTTTCACAACCGTAACCGGAATACTTGCCCTTGTAGGCATAAGATGCTTGAGAAAGGATTTCCTCGTCCCGGATCACGCCCTTTCCATGGGCGGGTATTCCCTTTAGCGCGAATGTTTTTAACACTGCGATGGTTGAGTCGTATGGGAGCCCTATTCGCTTGAGGTTGACTGCCAGCCGAAAACAACTGACTCTTTGATACTGATTAACACCATCCTGAAGCATACGGACCGCACAGGGTGGTAGTGTAAAATGGCCCTTCAAGCTTTTCTCTGGAAAATGTGGTTCGGAGGAAACCTCTGTTGGTCCCGATAGCCCGTTGATCGCTATCACTTCATCCAGGGTTCGTTCACTGGATCGTTTGACGGATTCAAGGAATTCCCACTGATTCGGGTAGGGCCGAAAATCGCGAGGATCCACAAAGGCGGTTTTTCCTTCCAGGACGAGGGGTCCGAACAAAGGGGCATTAATGAAGTTTCCATACCGCATATGGCCATCAATCCGGTCCTGCTTAGGAAAAACTTCGGTTTGCGGTTCTTCGATTTCTTCCAGAATATGCTGCGCCACCCGTCTTGGCTTGAAGGCTGGGACCCCCTGTTTATCGAAGAATATCCACACATGATGCCCTTTGGATTTGCTTTTTTCGACGTAAGCGGAAAGCCTGTAATGCTGAGCCCGGTAGACAAAGTCATGGGGCGGCACCCGATCCTGGGTGTCAAAATCCACTGCGATGGCCCGGATACGGTCCTTGACCAGGAGGTACACCCCGTAGGGACTTTCGCCCATAAGGTGGGCCAGGATCACGTCGTCTGTCACCGATTGTTTCACCTGCCTGGCCAGCCCTGTTCTCGGGTTATAAGTCCCATAGACATGAGGAAGACCCGAAAAGCAGGACCTGAAAAGCGCGACTTTTTCCGCTCGGGACCGTTTGTCTTTTTTGAGCCCGTCCATTTTCTCCTCCACACAAGGGAAAAGTTCATTCATTTACCCCTGTATGCGGATGAAAAATGGTGGTAGTTTCACTTTTGCGGGATTTTTTGGTTAAGGGAAAATTTTTGGGTTCCAATAAACGCTTTGTTCGGCTAAAGACAGGATTTCATAAAGTCCAACAGATAATTTGCCAGTCTGTAGGGGCTCAAATTGAGCAGTTCATCCGGGAGAAACGGCTCATTTCGTTTTTGATAGAGAGCGGCCACATCCACTTTGAAGTGCCAGTCCAGCGGATCAATATGCTCAAGGAAGACCCGTTCCATATACTTTTTCCTTTCAATGGCCTTTATGGACTCCACAAGGGCGGACAGTATCCGCTCTGCCCCTTTCAGCCGAACGTCAGAAGCATCGAGCAACGCTTCATCATATCCATCGCCGTGAGCATCCGGGTAACCTTTTTTAAGAAGGAAAACTGCCTCGGCAAGGGCCTCCGCTTTGGAGAGGCGCCTGGGAAGGCGAAGCCCTGTTTGATAAATATGACCCACAAACCCGGCGATGAGCCGATTGAATTCGCAATGGGAACCGCACTGTTCCGTCTCCCATCGAAATGCCCGCGCAGCTTCTTCGATGGGCGCATCGATTTCATTGGATATCCGCTGATCATCTAATAGTCCCACCATGGCATCGATAATTTCAACCGGCGTACGGTCCTCTCTAGAATTCCTCATAAGTAAATTCCTCAATTGGGTGCTCTTGTGATGTCAACGGGCTATGAAGGGCATCCCCAGACCCGTACTTTCGCGCAATGAGTTCTCGGACCACCGACACCGGCTTATAATAACGCTTGTAGGAACGCTCGATAATTTCATCTTTGAAATGCCCATCAGGAATTTTCAAAGGACCGGGCATTTTTACTTTGACAACGTCTGTTCCGATTCGAGCGATGAGTCGCCCCATTTCTAAATTGACAAGATCCTCGCTTTTGACAAGGCTCTTGAGGTCTTTGGTCAAATAGCGGGCGTCCTTGCCGTCCAAACTCATGATGAGGGTGCTCCCCACACTCGATAACGCATCAATTTTTTTGGTACCAAATTGGCTGAGGTAATGATGGGCCAGGGTCAAACTGGCACCGAACTTTCTCGTCTCAGCGATCAGGTCCTCCATGGCCGGGGTTAGGAATCGATGGGCCTCGTCTACATAAAGGAAGAATTGCTTACGTTTCTCCTCAGCGATGTCACTCCGTCCCAGGGCGGCAAGATGAAAGAGTGAGAGAATAAAACACCCTAAAATTTCCCTCTCCTCTGACCCGATGGTGGAAAGATCTGCCAAAAAAATCATCCCATTATCCATGATATGACGAAAATCGATGGCGCTCTCCGGCTGGGAGAGCATCAGGGAAAGCGTTCCGGAGAGAAGGAGTTTGCTCAGTTTGTGTTTGGGAGGTCCAAGCGCTTCATTGGAGTATTGAATGAAATCATTTTCCCAGAATTGACGGGCGGTCTGGTTGTCGACCACTTCCAGGATCCGTTCCAGAAGGCGTTCGCTCTCCTTGCTCCCTCTGCGAAGAAGGTCCGATAGGTCCAGAAGGGTACTGTCAGGCAGCTGAAGCAGGGCATATAGTCCGTGCTTCATCAGGTGCTCCAGACGGTCTCCCCAGCCCGTAACCACACTTTTGAAAGCACCCACAAGGTCATCCGCTGTTCGGCTTAAGTCCTGTCCGCGTGACCGATGGAGCACATTCCACAGGGGAACATAATCGGGATTTCCCGGATCAAAGTAGATTGTTCTTTCAATGTGTTCTTCCTTAATCGTACGAAGGAGTACGTCGATGAGGTCTCCGTGAGGATCCAGAACGGCGACTCCCATCCCTTTATCGATGTCGTCTCCTACCATTCGGGCCATGGTTGTGGATTTTGCTGTTCCGGGTTTGCCGATGATGTGAGTGGACCGGGAGCGTGTCTTGAGGGGAATGCAAACCTCCAATTCAGCCCCGGCATAGGAGGAGGTCCCGATAGGCGTGCCCGTGTGCAGATCGGGGTTTAGTACGGGAAGCGTTTCAAGGAGAGATAGGGGCGGTTCCCTATGTTCCAGGATTCCAGACTCGGGAACGTGTACAATCCCTGCCAGCTCAGCCGAATTGACCAGGAAGCCGGAGCGATAAGCGGCACCCCGAAGGAACATATCCATTATGTCGTCTGCCGGGAGGATTTTCCGGTATTGCCTCTCGGTGATGTATTGAAGGGGACGTCCGCCATGTTGAAATGCGCTCAAGAATGTAGCCATGGCTTTGAGATAAAACGCTCCAAGGTTCTTGCCGGATATCACGCCTACCCGAATGGCAAGCGAATAGAAGGGCTTGTCGTTGTGAGCCTTGCACCCAACATCATTTGCCATATTCCTCAAATCCCCGGATGGGGTCTGTTGAAGGTGCCGTTGGGGCATCGGGAGGCCCGTTGCCAGCTTGATCCAGTATTCAAAATCCAAAAGACGCTCCACATTTTGGTGCCAGCTGTGCCCTGAAGCGACCGGTTGCAGGAGCGCCTGGTAAAACCCGATTCCCGGCGGTTCAATTTCCATAAGGGCGGCAATCAGCGGTTTGTACGATGAAACTTTGATTTCATCCGGTTGGGTCAGGCGGTGGCAATAGGGGGGCGGCGAAAAGAAGTCCAAAAAGATCATGTCTTCCAGGGAATCGGGCCGCAACCGCTCCAAAGGACCTTCGAATAATGGGGTCAGCTCACATTTTTCGAACTGACTTCGAAAGGCCGTTTGAACAATTGGTAGGTCGTTTCGGTGAACCATAAATCGGAATTGGATTTCCGATTTATGACCTACGACTTCAAACCCAACCCGATGAGATACAGTGCAAAGCAGTTTGAGAAAGAGTTCGGAGTTCAGCCAATTGAATTCCTGTTCCGGTGACAGCCAAATCTGGAGGCGTATAAGATCCTTAAGGGGTGCAAGAGTCTCACGGACAAAATCCAGTTCAGAGGCGGCAGAGAAAAGGTCTTCTGCGCGCGACAAGGCGCGGTAAGGCGGTTCAAGGGCAACGGGAGCGGGCGCGATCCAAGGCTCGCACCCCTTGCTTAACTCTCTATTCAAAACCTCCTGGGCCTTTGCGGCCAGTATATGAGGTCTTGCTCGCGCAATAATCGCTTGCTCTACGGACATAAGGGGCCTCCTTTCTAAAATACCCATCCAACATGCCCCTTATGCGGCAAAAATATGCCTGCTATTTCATTTGCAAACCTGAGATTCTTTTTCTATCTCCCGACTTGTCTTATCTGGCGAATCAACTTGGGGTGTTCTCTTAGGACCTCCGGGAAGTTGGCTTTAAGCCGGATGCCGTTCCCTTCGGTAAGCTCCGAAGGCAAAAAATGCTTGTACCGCTCCAAATATGCCTCGGCCGCGGCCAGCTTTTGATCGACGGACAGCTTTCCCCAATAGGTAAAGACACGGGCACTGATTTCCCTGTCCGCATATTCCTCCCCCATAATTTCCGCAACGGTTTTCAGTACCCGATAAAGGCCACCGTCTTTTCCAGTACGCACCATTTCAAAGGCGATCTTCTCTCCGCTGGGGCCAAACCGCCTTTTAAGAAACTCTCGGCAGCGGCTCCAGTAAAACATACGGTCATCAGGCGCGCCGTGCCCCAATCTGAGTACCGTTACTTCGATGTGTCGGCAAAAATCCGCGAGAAACTGCACAAAAGCATCCCAGTTTTCAATGACCGCTTGCTTTACGCGAAAGGAATTGATCGCATCGTCCACTCTGGCCGATACCTCATCCAGGGTACGCGATGGGTCGATGCTTTCTATAAGTCTATCCAGTTCTTTTGACATAACGGCGCCCACCTTTATCTCTCAGATCAAAATCGTCTGAAATGCGAGGATGTCTTTTTCAGGGAATCCGTGAAGGCCCGTATGAGATCTTCATAGTTGCTGGCGTATCGTTCAGGTTGCTCCGCACTGATGGAAGAACCAAGGTCGCGGCCATGCCGGGCGATGAACTGGCGTATGATATCCAGTTTTTGTTCCCAGGAATTGGGCGCCACGTGCCTGTCAAAAATATCCCTGACATATCTTTCCACGCTTTCTGCTTTTAGATGATCTGCAATTTTGTCGAGTATGACCCGCATTCCCCCGTTGGTCCCATCGTGGGCATCATTATACCCGGTAATGATATTTCCGCCCTGGCGTCTGTATTCTTGTTCCAAGATCTCTTTGGCCCGCCCCGCTGCCTCGGTGCGGGACATGCCGGTGCCATGGGTCACACATCGGCTGAAATGGTAGTTGAAATAATCGGCAATCACGTCGCTGAACTCGTCAAAATCAGCGACCGTGTTCTTGCCCAGAGCGTATCCCATTCGCGCTTCGTCATGAGAATTGGTTACATTCCTGGCAATGGTCAGCTCGTCCAGTGCCTCCAAGAGTATTTTTAAAGACCCCATATGCCCCCTTTCATTTTTTAGAGAATCCTTAGTAGTGACGAAACTTTTTCCAATGACCTTGAATAGGCGTGAATTACCTGTTCCCAATGCAATGCAAGCTGTTCGGGAGGTTTATCTCTCAGATCGGCCGGCAGCTGCGGCCCTATTCGTTTCATGAAGGCCGTCATAAGCCTTACTTTGGCGTTTTCGTCAAGGGCATCGACCGAAACCTTGTAGACCATTTCCGCGTGTCTGAGCGTCTTTTCCTGTTTGAGGTGTTCCGTCATGGTATCCAGTACCAGGCGCATCCCTCCGTTGATGCCACTTTTTCCCTCTGACAGGGCGCCGTTGTAACCTCCCTTGTTTGCAAAAGCCGCCTTGACCAGTTCAATCGCTTCGGAAGTCAAAGCGCTTTTGTCCACCTCCCCTTCGGGTGACCCGATATGACGGAACATATGGCCGTAGAAGGCCGTTATGACGTCGTTAAATTCAAAACCATTTTTGACTGTAATGGCATCCATTGCATAACTGGCTCTGGCTCTATCGATCGGTTGCCCGATTCGTTTGGACAGGGTTTCTTGGTTTAAATCGATCAGGAGTTTTTCCAACAGATCCATTTCCCGTTTATGTGCCGGCGATTCGGCTTCAACGGCAGCATTGGCGGAATCGGGCTGTCCGCCGAGCCCCTCGCCAAATAAAGCCTTGTACAGCTTTCGAATATCTTCCATATCGGAAGTCCCGGCACACTTTGTAAGCTGAATACACAATTCAGGAGGAATCAATGGAAATAGACTGTCTATCGTTCGTGTGGACGGGGGAAGGGAAAGCACCAGTCGAAGCAGCTGTTCCCCGAAACGGGTGGGATAACAGCCGTTCTTCAGGAAAAAACCCACGTAGGTTTTGAGCAGCGAATGGGCCTTTTCCACCCGTCGATGGACCAGAATATGATCCAGCGCATCCCAGAACCTCATTTCGTTTTTTTCAATCAGCCACTCCACACTTTTTTCCACGGGGCCTTCGGCGTCATCCGGTGCGGACTTCAATCCAAAAAAACCGGTCTTTAGACTGCCGAGCACGATGGATGGGTCCGTCACAAAAATCCTCAGCGCATCGGAGACATCCTGAACGGGAAAAATCTGTATGTCTCCTTTGTGACGAAAGACGCTGTCCCTCGCTGTTTGATATTCCATGGGGGTCAGGACCTGCAAGGACCGATCTTTTTCAAGGTCAGGAAAAACAAAGCCGCGAACCGCCGGAGAAGCGAGCGCTGCCTCGAGTTTGATCGGAATACCTTTGACAGGGGCCAGGTCACCGGCTAGCGATGCCACATGTCCGGTGCTGACCAGATTCTGCCGAAGTCCTGTCTGAAGAGACGCGGAGAGCAGTGCAAGGAGCAATGGTAGGTCTGAGGAAAAACCGGAAATCTCAATACCCCGGTCCAAAAATGCAGCTGCACCAATGTTGACGACCGAAACCTCGTAGTTGTTTAGGGGAATGTTCAGTTGGTGAGTGATCCTGTCAACAATGGGCAGAATGGTCGCGTTCAGATGGTCAAGGGCACGGGTCTCAAAGTGAACCGGCCCGCGAAACAGAATACGATTCGTGTTGTCGGATATCCTTGCCACGATTTCAGAGATCAGGGCGACAGGTTTTGTCCCCGCCCCAAAAACAATCACTGTCTTGGCCCGTCCGACGGCGGTGGAATCATTTCTCCGGAATTCGCTTACCCTCATCGATCGTCAATTCCCCCGTTTCAAGTCCGGCAAAGACCCGTATGAGCAGTTCTCCGTTCAGCAGGGATATGGATCTGGTCGGCGTTTGCTGTGCACTTTCGGTCTCTGCTGCCATGGGAAGGTCCATGGCCGGATAGGCGAACGCCCATATTACATCTTCCTTCGTGAGATCCCCCTCCCAGAGGACCCTTCCATTTGAGAACCTGACCACATAGCGTCCGGGACGAATGGAAAACAGGGTGGTCGGGAGTTCCGAAAGAGCGAATGTGCCGAGGATTTGATCCATTCTCAAAACCTCAACGCCAATGGGCTGTTCATGGGAGAGGAACCCCTCGGCCTCCTTTGACACACGTTCATATTCCGCACGCCATTCGGGCATCTTCCTGAATGCGGCTAAAAGCGCTTTCTCCTGTTCTTTACTTCCGATAAACGTGTGGGTGGCCAAATCATACATTAAACGATCAACAGCATCCCTGATGTGTTGAATCCAATTCTCGGAGGTTGTGTCTGAGGGCTCGAGAAAGGCCTTGGTGAATTCAATAAACAGGAGAAATCCTTCGGCATATTCCGGGCGCGCCCCGAGTTGTCGAATCTCATCAAAAACCTCATGCATGGCCTTTTTGGGATTGGCGCTTTTGAGGGCACGAGCGATCATCGGGATAAAATAAAGATTATTGTCACTTGCCATTGACATTACCCCTTTTCACGGTTCATGAGGTCCAGTACTTCCTCCAGCCTGACCGCAGTGCCGGAAGAGATGACCGTTTCCATAAACGCGTCACTTTTTCTCAGTATTTGGGCTGTATTTCGCCATAGGTCGGGGATCTTTATGGACTTGTTTCCTTTTTTCTCAGAACTAGCCTTGTTATTATCTTCCAGCCGCTCAAGCCACTTGCTCCCCGCAAAGCGGCTGAATGTGGGCCTGCTGATTTGATATTGATCGGCCAAAAGGGAGGCTTCGTATTCACCGGTGGACAGATCTGAGAATATTTGACAAATGAGGCGTTTCAATGTCTTGGGGCCCAACGCCTTGATCGAGCGACGCAATTTATTTATGTTCTTGGTCTTCTCTTCGGCGACAGCATCGGCCAAGCTTCCAACCGCGGCAAACCCTTCATTGATTTCGAGTAAAGAGGATGCATCGTCTCCCCATCGATTGAAATTGGCTTCATGCCCATCCAGTTGAACGTGATGGCCTCTTATGAGTTCATTATCAATAATGGATTGTAAATAATCTTTCTTGTTGAGTTCATCTGGATCAATATTTTGAAGATGTGCTTCAAGCCAATGCTTGAATTCTTTCGATGTCATGTGCGAGGGGTACCAAAGAGTAATATTTTTTCCATTTACCTCACAGGAATATCGGACAGAAAATGGGGAAATGCGTTTGCATTCCTTCTGGGAAAAGGAAAAGGCCTTCCAAACCAGCCTGTTTAGAATCCGTCCGGCAACAGATTCCTCCTTTGCTTGGCTGACAAAATCGCCCGTGCCAATTTGTTTCTCCATTAGACACAAAAAGGCTCTGTAATAGTTTCTACAGTCAACCCTTACCCCTCTTTTTAGATACTGAAAATCAGAATGGGGCACCTTGTTCTGGGGATCAGGGAAATTCGTATATTTTGCAACTGTCAGGTCATAGGCACAGTCGGCCAGCTCATACTCAACTGCATCAATTTTTTCATGTGAAATCAGCGTGTATCGAATTCTCTTTAGAAATTCCGAAAAACAAAGGGGCGCCTCTCCCTGGACCAAGAACAATTTCCGGTCATCCATTAACACCTTGAGGGCGAGCCTGTCTGAGCTTTCAACGATCCGCCGGACCAGTTGAACGGTGGATTCTTTTGAAAGACTGCTGATGGATGCATTCAAAGCGTTACCGTCGTTTTTGTTCATTTCACAATCCGCCATGGTATTTACCGGACCCTATGGGCTAGGATTTGAGAACAAAGCGATGAACTGCGTGCTTGAATAACACCTACGTATCACTTTGGTTTTTTTAAAAATCTTAGTATGATAACCACAATAACGATGATTAAGAAAATCAAACTGAATGGACCGAAGTCCAATAACCTGGACCCGTGCTCGTGTGTCCAAAGAGACAGAGCCAAGGCAAAAAAGGCCCCACCGCCAACAATAAGCAATTTTACAGCGCGTTTGTCCTCAAAGTGGTTCCATAGCGCGATCCTGATGGCACTTCCGAAAATCGCAAAATAGATTACAAAATCGATCCAGGATGAATACAGCCCATAAAAACGTTGAAGATCCATATGATGACTCCCGCATCTTTACCAAAAGGGTTAACGAATGAGGATTATGGTTGCAAGAGGCTTTATGTTTCTTCCAGCTCCCTAATCGCCAAATCTATCCGCTCTTGCAGCAGTTGAATTTCTTCTATATATTCCGGCACTATTTCTTCGTATTGCTGCCAGAATTCTTCTTGAAATTTGAGACCGACTGCATCGTCCCATTCATCAAGCAAGGGTCTCACTTTCACTTTGAGCTCACCCCAGTCCTCTTTAGCCTTCTTGAAATATCGTTTTAGATCCGCCCGCATTCTGCCTCTTCCCGGTCAAGTCCTTTCTGACCGTAGACGGTGTCGTAAACCCGCTGATAACCTTTGGGATAAGTCAAGCCCAATGCCTCATCCTTGGCGCGCCAGTATTCGGAATTAGCACCTTCTCCATTTTCGATGAAGGGGAGCATTTTTTGAAGTTTTCGCTGAGCATCTTTCTTTCCGCATTGATCCTTCTTTTCAGGATCCGGAAGCGAATTCATGTCTTCCGCATCAACCATCGTTTCCGGGTCATTCTTCGACTGAAACGAATCATCTGATGGCGCATCATCCGTACAGGTTTCATGGGAGATATCCGGCGGATCAATTCTGTCGTACTCTCTAATATCTCTTGCTTTTCCTTCGATAAAGGTCTTGGCGCTGTCTGCCGTATCCGTGATCAGTTTCACAAGTTTTTCTTTTGAGCGGTTGTAGATTTCAATAGATTCCAATACGGCAGACTGTGCTTTCAACGCACTATCCAACTTTTGTCTTGCTGCCCGAACCGCGTTTTCGGCCATTATTACAGACTGGTTGTATCCACTGTTATCAATTGGTGACAGGCCGCCATAGTTATGGATCCGGAATTCACCAAACGTGTTGAACTGGGAGGGATTTTTCAAGGGAGGTTGAACCGATGTGGGCATATGGGGAAAATCGGTTCTTTTTGGGGTACCGAGTGAGCTTGAATATTGTTCTCGGACGGCTCGAAGCATAGATTCGGCATTTTCGACTTTGATGCGAAGTGAATTGACCACCTGTTTCACCCTCTCAAGAATACGGGTGAGTTCTGCTTCTATCTGCTCAACGGTCTCGCCCATGGACGTCGAAAAGTCGGTCAGAGCCTCCTTTATTTCAAATAGGTTGTCCTCATCTGCACGCGCGTAATCCATGGCATTGTTACCAATCCAAATAGGTATCGATCTTCATGCTTTTTTTCTCAAGGTAAAGAACAAATTCTTCAGAGTGAATCAAAAATCTATCAATAATTTTCTTCAGTGCCTCAAATTGAGTCGCAAACCGCTCCTGTTGTTGATCCTGCCATGTTTGTGACAGTTCATCAAAATTACCTTCCAGTGAAATCGTTTTTTCATTCAGCCATTCGCTATAACTGAGCAACGACCCTCTGAAATTCCTGATTTCCTCTGGAGTCGCTTCCAATTTTGCCATCTGAAGACCTCACGGTTATTTTTCAAATTGATTCGCCGAACATGTTTTCCTGACCGCTATTTTAATAGGTGCCGGCTTCTTCGGCCTCCTGTATTTTCCTTTGCAGATAAGGAATATGCTCATTGGAGGCCTCGACAAAGTCCCTCATCCCTTGGACAGCCCTGTCAAATTCTTCAATAAATCTTTCGTATGAAGGATCCCGCCAGGTTTCACCCAGCATCTTCGCCCTTCCATAAACGCCGTCAGTTTCTTCTTCAACTTCCATATTGAATCTCTGCAAATTCGTCACGAAGTTCTGCAGTTCTTCGGTAGTGACTTTTGCGCCTCGGCTCTCCATTTGGGCCTCCCTTCATATGTCAATGTTTTCGCTTGATCAGTTTGTAAATTGCCAGAACAAACGCTGCAACGCAACCCACCAGGTAAACGATAAAAAACCCGGAGTCAGTATAATAGATCGTGTCTAACCATCCCGGAAAACGGAAGTCATCAAACATTTGTAGACGGTGTATCGCTACTTCGCTGAAACAAATGATCGTCAGGCAGCTGCAGATGACGATCAGAGGCAGGCTGTTCAAAAACAGACGACAGCTTTTCGCCTTCGCTTCAAGCTCGCTAACCGCCTCATTAAGGGCGTCAATCTTATTTTGATGGCGTATTATCTCGTTTTTCGCTGCGAGGTATGAATCGTCGAATAGGGTCGATGCCTCGGCCATACGGACTTTCAACACTGAAACGTGCGATGGGTCAAGCGTCCTACTTTCGACGATACGGTCCCGAATATCCTTGAGTTCGTAAACAAGGCGTTTGCTCTGCTTGGGCGCAAAGACAGCCATTTTGGCGATATGCGATGTTTCCAGTTTGGCGAGGAGGTCAGACAATATCACCTTCAATTCAAGTATCGATTCAGCTGATGCCATCTCTTTTTCCAATAGCTCCTTTGCGAGGAACATGTCTTTCTCTTTTTCCGCGCCGGAATCAGCCTCCCGCCTTTTTCGAATGTCGTGCGCTTCGGAGAGCTTCACAAGGAGATCGTGCTGTTCCGACAAGAGCGGCGCCTGTGTCATGATTGGATTTCCTTTTTCCTGATAAAGCAAAGGATTTCATCAACAGCAGCTTTGTCCAGGAGTCCGTAGGGCTTGAATTTTTCCAGGGAATGGGTACGCCCCTCGTCGAGATAAACCGCTTGAAGATCTTTCAATTTGGAGGCCACGGAAGAACCGATTAACATGTTGGAATCATCTGCGTTCATTGGAAGGAGAACCCGCATGTCAAAGTGATGCAGTGCCCTGTCAAAGGCCCTGACGAAATTCGTGTAATTATCGGACCAGATCATTGAATGAATACCGACATCCGGGCCGTCCTGGAAAATCTGGACCAATTTCTTTGACCCTTCCGTAAGATCATAACCCTGTTTCTGTAATATTCTTGCCCGTTGAACCCCCATCAGGAAAAGATAGATGGATGGCCTCGTAGTTCCCTTTTGCTGGTCCATCTGCAATCTGTCCGTTAGGACCTCGTGCAGTGCAGATATGGTCTCAGGGAGGTCATGCTGTCGATGAATCAGCTTTACCTCGTGTCTATCCAGCATGAAATCCAGGTCAAAAAATAACTCAAGGTGTTCTCGATCTCTTGGAAGAAAATTGGCCAGGAAAAAGGACGCATCTTCCGGGCTTTGCTGGCTGGCGATACTGAGTATTGCGGTTAAAAGCGTTGATGCTGCTACATCTACGTCTTTGCCGATAAAAAGGAGATTCGATCCGCTTTGTCGGCTAAACATTGCGTGCGTGTGGGGTTTTATGGCAATCGATTCGCCCAGCCAGGCAATACATTTCTTTGCATTTTCTTTCCATTTTTTTTCTTTCAGGGCCTCATAAAAAGGCACATTCTTGGAAATTTTTCCAGGGTCTTTCCCATTAAAGACAATTTGAGGATGAGGCGGTTTATAACCTCTTTCTTTTGCCATTTCTTGAATCCGAAGAAGATATTTTTCAATCTTCTCATTTGAAAGCCAGGCTACCTGAAATTTATTGTTTCCTCTGACCAGGCCCTTTGAATCATTGTAAATGGCCTCGCCTTTTTTTGTCAGGAATTTCGCTTCCGGATTGTCATCTGAAAGGATTTCTCTGGAGGCTGAATCATCACAGCTGAAGGCGATTCGTATCGGCATCTGGCCTTTTGCGCCGCTTGGCAGTTTGGAATATCCCGTCAGCGTCTGAGTCGAAAGAATCAGGTTAATGCCGTAGGAACGGCCCTTTCTTGCCAATCGGTCGATTATTGATGCCGTCTCCCGGGCCAGGCTGTCATCTTCAGTCAGAAGTTCTTGAAATTCATCCAATATCAACAGGATGCGAGGCATAATATTGTCCGGATACTTCTTGTTGAAATGAGAAAGCTGGGTAATATTACTGCCTGCTTCCTTGAATAGTCGACCGCGTTCTTGTAATTCATTATTGAGTTTTTGCAAAATGCTGTAGCCGAATTCCCTTTCTGTTTCGATGGCAACGACGCTGGCATGGGGCAGTTGATGGGTCGCATACTTCATGAACTCAACACCCTCTCTAAAATCGATAAGGCATAATTCCAATTCATCGGGAGGGTAATAAAGGCAAGACATCAGAATCAGATTATGAAGAAATACGCTTTTTCCCATACCGGTCATCCCACCGATCAAGGCATGATGGCCGGACTCTCCAAGTGTAAAGAACTGTCTGTCCGTGCCCGCCTTGCCGACAGGAATCCGTATGCCACCCGATGCCCTGCCTTGCCATAAATGGTCAAGAGTATCGCCGGCGATTGCTTCAAAAGGAACTTTGACTCGATCCAATTTCTTAAAGGTTTCTGAAATGTTACCATTGATGGTTTCAAAGATCCTCTTGTCCGGCAATGGGTCCTGGATGTAGCGGCATTCTGGAAGCGGACTGTTTTTCCAAACAGGGTGACCCGCGGAGTCATAAGTGATGTTGAGAAACCATTTCTCCAGGCGCTTCATATCAAAATCGCGAGGGCACTTCTTTTCCGCGTCAACCATCACCAAGGTATATACGCCTGTTCGATTTCCATTTTCAGCAATGCTGATCAATCTGTTGGCCAGATCACTGTCAAATCCTTCCGGAAAATTATAGATTGCCAGAAGCCTGTAGGGTTCTTCAATTTCTTGCACATGCCTGTTGTATTCTTCAATGGAGGCAAACTTGTTTTTGAGGAAATTCTGGATCACAAAGGCGATTATCCCGGAAAGATGCAGGAACTGTTCGTGA
Organism: uncultured Desulfobacteraceae bacterium; assembly: GCA_964459445.1. Lineage (GTDB taxonomy): Bacteria > Desulfobacterota > DSM-4660 > Desulfatiglandales > HGW-15 > CAYWMP01. The sequence continues at coordinate 6,218 of CAYWMP010000097.1, read as the reverse complement.
ATATGGTTCTTTTCTCGCCACACCCCTTCCCCCTTAATAATCTTCGATAGGGTCATGAACCCGCCAAAAACTCTTCCGTAACTGACAGGATCGATGAAGGTCATCCTCAACCTGCCGGGAGGGAGGGAAGCCAGCGATCTTAAAATAATTGTCTGAAACAGAGCCGATGCAGCTTCTTTCGCCCTTCCCGAAACCTTTATGAGCACGTTATTGTGACCCAACAAGGGCAGGAGCCATGGCATGTCAATTGTCTTATACTCATGAATATTTGTTAAGGTCCCAACCCGGATAAGCTGATGTTCCGTAAAGCCTTGCGGGGGTTCAAAATTGTCCCATGCTTTATCCGACCAGGGTTTTTGGGGGTATTCAAAGGTATCGGCGATCTTGGCAAGTTTTTCCCTCACCGAGAAGACCAGGCGTTCGTATTGGCGCTTGGCTTTTTTGATTTGATCAGCATAATTGTCCGCAATTTTTTGAATTTGCGCCTCATACTCAGCACGCGCACTCTCCCGGGTCTTCTTTGCCAGGTGTCCCAGCGATTCTGGCAGTAAATCCAATTGAGAGAGTGTCCTTTTTGCGCCAAGTATGAACGTGTTATCGATTTTTTCCTTCTCCTTGTTCACTTTCACCTGAGACTATTCCCCTGCTTCCAGTTGTCTTTCATAGTCGGCCAAACGGGAATTGAGTCTGTCCAATGCCAGGTGTGCCTCACGGGCTACCGCTCTCGCCCGTTTGATTTGTCCCCTCATCTTGAGTTTTCTGCAAAAAGCGATAGCTGATAATATCAAGGCAATAACGGGAAACACGAACACTACGGCAAAGTAGGCCACAACTAGAAAAAAGGTTAAAAGTTTGATGATGAGGAAGACAGCTAATAGAGCAATGATGACGCCAAACACTATCTTAAAAATATTTTGGCCGTCATTGTTGTTTTCAAGAAAAATTATAGGCAATGGAGATTCTCCCATCAAAGATGGTGGCCATCACTGTACTCATCTTGATTTCTGAAAACCCGGGTTCATCCGATAATCCCTTTCCCTTTTCCCTCCAAAAGCCATTCCCAAGTCAGATGACCCCGTAGTGCATCGTCCTGGTCCGCCAGCTCCTTGACCCTGATCAGTTGATATAGGGTGGGGGCGGAGCGACCGATTTCGATCTTGGATATTTGGGACTGGGCGGTGCCCATGGATTCGGACATTTGCCTCTGGTCCAGGTTAAGCATGGTCCTTACCACCTTGAGTCGGTGCCCCAAAGCCTTCAGTTGTTCCTTTGAGAGTTTTTGAGTTTTCATATCACTACCGTATAGCAAATGTGAAAGCAAATTTCCATAAAAGAATATTTTTGCTTGACATAGTTTTTAGGACGATATAGCATATTTTAAAGCACTACAGAAAGGCAAAAAAGCATATAAAGGAGGCATGCTATGAAGAAAGAACACAATTTCATACTTTGGGCCTTGGTATACTGCATCTTGTTTTTGCCGTTTGGGTGTGGCGCCGGAAAGGTATCAAAACAAAAAGCACAGATGATTGAAGTTCACCGCCCGGTGGTTGTGGAAAAGACCGGCCAGGATGACCGGCCGGATTGGACGACGAAGCAAGCATTCATGGAACGAGACGGAAATCTTGTTTACACTGGGGGTATCATGGGAGGGGCCGATTATGCCCTGACTTTAAGGCTTGCCAGAAGTGAGGCGACCAAGAACCTGTTGGAATCGATTCAAATCAAGGCGAGAGGGGAATTCAGCAGCGTCATTCACGGCCAGAACAGGACGGAAAACGACCTGGGTCGCTATGTGACCGATGCGGTGGCCTGGACCGTGGACAATATCAAAATCAGTGGGATCAGGCAAAACGAGATGTATTACGAAAAAGTTCTGGATCCCATAAGCCATTCCTTTAAATACAATGCCTGGGTTCAGATAACGATTTCAAAATCGGACTACGTCAAGGCAAAGACGGATGCTGCACAAAAACTCCTGGAAAAGGCAATCCGGGAAAAGGATGAGGAAGCCAGGCAAAAGGCCTTGGAGCTCATCGAAAAACTCCGGCAGGAAGCGTAGGTCGTGAAACTCCTGAATGCTATAGGGGTATGTCTCCTGCTGACTTTTTGGCCTCTGACCGGATCGTTCTGCTCTGATCAGCGGCTGCCATTAACCGGGACCAACAAAATGGCGGAAAAGGGTGTCCGTCCCATAGAATATCCAAAGTGGATCACCCGCATTCCGGAGGGTTGCTTTGTCGGGATCTCAACGCCTTGCCAATCCGTTGAATCAGCCAGGCAGCAGGCGATTTATTCCGTTGTGTCGCAGATCCTTCAGGCAATGGGGGCGGACTATGAACTTGTGCATGAAACCATCCTTTCAGGAAGTCTCCATAGTTCTTATTACGAACTCAGAGAACGACTGTCTCATTCTTCCCGGTGGTTCCTCCGGTCCGTTCATCAGAATATCCGAGAATTACAGATACAGAAGATGCTGGAAGGGTATGTCTGTTATCTTTTGATCGCATTTCCTGATGACAAAATTCAAGACTTAAGGCGACTGAGCATGGGCCCAAAGGTTGGGGCCACTGTTGTGAAATCAGGCAGGGAGGGGATTTTGATTGAGATCGCGGAAAGCAACGGCGTGGGCGTGACATTGAGCGATTATCAGATCCATCTAACAGCCCGAAATCTTCATGCAGACCTGATTACTCTTTTTGCATGGAAAGTCCCGAAAAGACGCATCACAACAATGGATGGGGTTATCGGCCAGCGCATTCATATCAAAGGAAGTTCCCAACGATGTTTGATCCCAAACCCTTCGGCTGAAACAGGCCTTAAACAGATTCTTCTGGGTACTGAATACCGAATGAAGATCTCTTTACATGGATATGACGAAATAGGGCGTGAGGTATATTTTTCACTTCAGAACCTTTGAGGGTGCCAGGGAATGGGTTTTCTATGTCCAATTACCGTACTGCCTTCCCCACGTGATGCATGTGGTCGCATCAATATCACACCGAGATTGAATTCACTATTACAATAATTCACTGTTTTTATCTGCGGTAGGCGTCATTGCTCTCCGCGCTATTGTGAAGATCATACAATTCCGATAGATCTATTTCATGTAAGGCCCTTTATTGGTTGACAATATTGATAATTTATGGAAAAAGTTTTGATATCATTTGAATGGCATTATGAGGGGTTAAAAGCTCGGGAGCGTTAAAGAGCGATCCGAATATGTACATGGTTTTTCGAATCGGCTCAATGCACCCCAAAAAAGACAGACCGTTTTGCACTGTGGTCTATCACGAGGAACGGCTCGGAAAGGAGGTATCATAACCACATGAATAGAGATGATAAAACTGTCTTGGCCGAATCGGGAAAGGCTTCGAATGAAATTGAGGGGGATGGGGAAGTGAGGGCGTCTAATATTCCGGATTGCGAAAAAATGGAAAATGAGATCAGAAGTCTCAATCTGAAATTGGTTCAGCTCTCTCAGGGCGTGGACGGCGGTTTGAAGAGAGTGGAAAAACTGGAGCAATTCATCGACGAACTCCAGCGAAACAGCCAGCATAAGCAAACGGAAATGCTTCGACCCATTTTGGAGCCGATACTCTCTGTCTTCCCTCAAATTGCAGATGCCTGCCAAAAATTGTGTCAATCTGAAGGTAGGCGTGAAGACTCCTTGAAAGACCCTTCAGACAGAAATGCGTCGGCTGGCAAATCGGCGCAAGAGCATATCTTCCATGAGGACGGGGATGAAGCCTCGGATCAACCGGGCCTCGCGCCACTTTTTGATGGGACCCTGAAAGAGATAAAGGCTGAGATGCTTACCGTCAACGAACAGTTGAACCAGATTCGCTCGGCTTTCGAAAGTAAAATAAAAAGCGACGAGACCAAAGAAGCGATTATCGATAGGCTTCACAAAGAGAACCAGGATTACAAACGGGACCTTTTGCGGAAGGTCATGGAACCTATTTTACTCAATATCATACGATTGATGGATGATTACGAAAAGCTTTCCAAATATTACCATGGAAAGCAGCTAACGCCGGAAGACGGCCAGAGGCTTCAAAAATCTGTTGAGAGCATCAGCTCTGATTTGGAATACCTCCTTCTGAATCAGGGGGCGGAACCCTACAGTACCGAGGAAGGTTTTTTTGATCCAAAGCGCCATCGGGCAATCAAGACAGTTGAAACAACCGATGAGACAAAAGACAAGGCTTTGGTTGAGACCCTTCGCCCCGGGTATCGGTGGGGTGACCGGGTGATTCGCTATGAGATGGTTTCGGTGAACGTCTATAAAAAGTCGCAGGCAGACAAAGATAGGAGAGATGAAAATGAGTGAGATGAAAAGGATTTTTGGGATTGACCTGGGAACGACATATTCAACGATCGCACACATGAACGAGACAGGCAAGCCCGAGCTGGTTCGCAACACAGATAACGAACCCATTACACCGTCCGTCGTTTATTTTATGGGAGACAATAAGATCATTGTGGGGAAAGACGCCAAAGCATATGCGGTGATGGAACCGGACAATGTAATCGGGTGCGTGAAACGACAAATGGGAAACGAAGAGTTTGTTTTCTATCACGGGTCCAACGAATATCGGGCAGAGGAGATTTCCGCACAGATTTTGCGTAAACTGGTCAAAGACGCGGAAGAGGTCCTTGGCGAAGAAATCAAGGATGCGGTGATCACCTGTCCCGCTTATTTCGGAATGAACGAGCGCAATGCCACAAAGAAGGCCGGTGAACTTGCAGGGCTGAATGTCCACTATATCCTCAACGAGCCCACCGCTGCCGCTTATTATTATGCGCTGTCGAAAAAGGATCTGGAGTTACCGAAAACCGTGCTGGTATATGACCTTGGCGGCGGAACATTTGACGTGACCATGATCGAAGTCCGGGAAAATGCCATCGAGGTCATTTGCACTGGAGGAGAACACCTCCTGGGAGGAAAGGACTGGGATGAAAAAATTGTTGAATACCTTGTTGAGGCATTTCAACAAGAGGTAGATACGACAGAAGATCTCCTGGCGGATAAGGATACGGCACAGGAACTTGTCACAAGGGCCGAGGAGAGCAAGAAACAACTGACCAAGATGGAAAAGGCTCCGGTCGTGATCACCCACGGCGGCGAACGGGCGAAGATTTTTCTTGAAAGAGAGAAATTCGAGGAACTGACCGAGGATCTCCTTGAAAGGACCATCATGCTAACCCGCGCCATGCTGGAAGAAGCCGCCAAGAAGGGAAAGGAACATTTCGAAGAATTGCTTCTCGTGGGTGGTTCCACCCGGATGCCCAAGGTGGCCAAACGGCTTGAAGAAGAATTCTCGATTACGCCCGTTTCCTTTGATCCCGACGAGGCGGTCGCCAAGGGGGCAGCCATTTTCGGGCATCATCTTGGGTTCAAAAAGGCCATGTTACAACAGTTGGCAGACGCCCAGGGAAAAGATGTGGAAGACCTGCAATGGGTCGATATTACAAAACTTGACGAAAAAACCTATAAGGAACTCATCGAGAAGGTGAATCCCACCCATCTCATCCCCGCGCCTGACAAGGGTGACATTAAAGAGACCTCTGTCGTAGCAAGCAAGAGCTTCGGAATCGTCGCATTGAACGCGGAGAAGAAAAAGCTGGTATACAATCTGGTGCTGGTCAACACCAAGCTCCCGGTGGAGACGACGCAGCGGTTCGGCACTGAAGGGGAAAACCAGGCCGCGATCTTGATCCAGATTATGGAAAACGGCTTCTCCGAGCGAGAGGTAGCCCCTGAAGATTCAGAGGAAAAGCAAAGGGCTGAACTTGAGTTGCCACCGAACCTGCCCGCCCATTCTCCGATCGATGTCACGTTCAATATGAATGATGAAGGCCTTCTTGAGGTGTCCGCCTTAGAATTGACCGATAACCGAAAGGTAACAGTTCGGTTGCAGACAGATGGCGTTCTCAAAGATGAAGAGACCGAAGAAGCCAAACAAAGGACTCAATCAATCGTTATTGTGTGATCCCCTCACGCTGCCTGGTTGAATCACTCAAACTAAGAAAAGGAGAGGCTATCCAATGAACAGACCAAAGGCGATTGGCATCGATCTGGGTACAACATTCAGTTCTGTTGGGGTAGTAGACGAGACCGGGCAGCCGAGGATTGTGAATAACCGTATGGGAGAACCGCTGACCCCTTCGGTGATTTACTTTGGCGGCGAAGAGCCCTTGGTGGGTGAGGAAGC
>CAYWMP010000096.1:0-21914 GCA_964459445.1 uncultured Desulfobacteraceae bacterium | reverse complement strand
GTTAAATTGGAAAGCGTTGACTGACGTGACTATAAATAGGAAAGTCAGGCTAGGCACCGGTCAGGGGAACTGGTTTTGCTACCGCCCCCTGATGGATTCGGCTCTTTTTAGACAAGATAACAGGATTTACCAGATCAAGAATTGCTCAAGATTCCTGCCTTACGGCATTCAATCCCGTAAGGCGGGATTGAACATTGGGAAAAGGCTATAAGAAAAACAAGAACGAATTTATTGTTTTACTTATGACCTTTTCCCAGAAATCTTGAGCTATTCTTAGCCCTATCTATCCTGTGATCATGTTATCCTGTCTAATGTTTGGCTTATAAAAAATCTAAAAACGATCCAAGAATGGATATTCAAAGACCGGGAGACCATAACATATGGCAAGGGATTCAGACATAGCAAAGGATTTCAATCAACGTATTCACCGATTTCAGCGCCTTCTCAAAGAGAACCAAATTGATGGATCACTTATCGTTCAAAAAGTCGATATCTACTATTTCACGGCAACCGATCAGGATGCCCATCTCTGGATTCCAGTGTCCGGAGAGCCACTCCTTATGGTGCGCAAAAGCATTGAAAGGGCCCTTGATGATGGAGCCCTTGACAATATCGTCAAATTGACCGGCTTTTCGAAACTTCCGGAATTGATAAAAAGCCATGGGCCAAGTGCGATCGGCCGAATGGGTCTGGAATTGGATATTCTACCGGCCAATCTGTATTTGCACTACAAAAGACTTTTTCCAGATACGAAAATGATCGATATATCGGCGCTTATTCGGAAGACGCGTATGGTCAAAACACCCTATGAGTTATCGCTCATAAGAAATGCATCCAAAATGGCCGACAGTCTGTATGAACTTGTTCCCGGTTTCATCAAAGATTCGAAAACGGAAATTGACCTGGCACTGAGAGTCGAAGGTTATTACAGAAGTCAGGGTCATCCTGGGATTGGAAGAACGAGGGCTTTCAACATGGAAGCCTTGTACGGACATATCATGGCAGGTCCCTGCGCCGCTATGCCCAGTGCTTCTCCCGGCCCTACGGGTGGGCAAGGGCCCGGACCCTATCTCTCCCAGGGACCGGGGCATTGCAAAATCCGCCCAAATGAACCGATACTGATCGATTACACCGCAAACTATGACGGCTATGTATCCGACCAGGCCCGTATTTTTTCAATAGGGGATCTGGGAGATAAATTCCAGGAAGCGCACCTTGTCATGATAGAGGTCCAGGACGCCATTGCTCTGGCAGGTAAACCCGGAACCCATGCCAAGGATCTTTATGCACTCGCCCTAGAGATAGTCGAGAAGGCAGAGTTATCCGAATGGTTTATGGGGCACCCACAACCGGTCACTTTTGTGGGACACGGCGTTGGCATGGAGTTGGATGAATGGCCCATACTGGGCAAGAACTCCAAGCACGTCCTTGAAGAGAGTATGGTCATGGCCATTGAACCGAAATGCATTTTTCCAGGTGAAGGGGTTGTTGGCGTAGAAAACATGTTCGTGGTAACCAAAAATGGATTGGAGAAACTGAATCAATTCCCGGATGATATCGTGGTTATCTGATTTGCGGTTCGTTAGCGCCTTTAAGATCGTGTCAAAATTAGGCGGGGGCTCGGGGATCTCTTGGAAAGGACAAACTTGATTCAGTGAGAGGCCATTTGCACGCCATTTTATTCTAGCGGGCGGCCTACTATCGCCGTAACGTGATGGAAGGTGATCTTTTAGGCTTCTAAAGCGGTCACCCGCCCGCTTTCATGCAACGTCCTATGCGCCACCAAGAAGCCATTTCGTCCCTGCAAGGAGATTGCTGAACCCCCGCATTGTTAAAAATGGTTATATTGATACCTAATTTCTTTGACCCGCCCCAGCCTTTTACACTATATTTCGCTCATTTCAAAAAGTTTTCCCTGCTCCCACTTTCAGACCATTTTCTATCATCATGGGGAGAATTTTGCAAAATGCTCGATTTTGGTCAAGGTCAAGGTCGACGAGGATTTTGACCACAGGAATACATGTAGTATTTTGAGGATTAAAATCCGAGTCTGAAGCGGAGATTGGCTAAAAGGGGGCGTTTTGCAGAGGTCTCATGGAGGAAACGTGATGAATCGTAAACCAGCTATCGCCATTGCCGGTACCTTTGACTCCAAAGGGGAAGAACATCTATTCTTAAAGAATTGCATCGAACAGAGGGGGTTTCGGACATTGACCGTGAACCTGGGGACCAAAGGCCCTTCCCCCTTTGTCCCGGATATTGATCTATATGAAAAATTGGGTATGGACTCATCCAAGGCATCCTCATCACGGGATGAGGCCATAGAAGCCGTACTAAAGGCCGCCCAAGAGACGATCAAACAATTATACGGTGAAGGGGAGATTAACGGCATCATCTCCGCCGGCGGCGGCACGGGCACCCATCTGGGTGCGAGTGTAATGCGAGTTCTGCCACTGGGTGTGCCGAAGGTGATGGTCTCCACGGTGGCCTCCCGAAACATGGCAAAGATCGTAGGGACAAAGGACATCACGATGATCCATAGTGTGGTCGATCTTCTGGGGGTCAACAGCCTGTCGGGCCAGATCCTTGAGAAGGCGGCGGGCGCGATTTGCGGCATGGTGGAGGGCCATTGGAAACCTCAAACCGAAAAGAAACGGATCGCACTCACATTTTTTGGGTTCATTACGCCCGGTGCAGAGTCCGTTAAGACGCACTTGGAGGGGAAAGGATATGAAGTGGTCGCTTTTCATGCCAATGGAACCGGAGGCATGGCCATGGAAGAGCTGGCGGAAGAAGGCTATTTCCATGGCATTCTGGACTTTGGGACACACGAACTTGCCGATCAACTCATGGATGGATACTGTGCCGGAATCGGACCGGGTCGACTGCTGCCGGTCCCAGGCAGAGAAATTCCCAGGTTGGTGGTTCCCGGCGGTCTGGACTGTGCAGTACTTGAGTTTACCCGCGATCACATTCCGGATTCATTCAAAGATCGAAAAATCTTTTTCTATGATTTCCGATCCGCGATTCGTCTCAGTTCTGAAGAAACAGGTATCATTTCTGACCAGCTCATTGAAAAACTGAATCAAGATCCTCTAAATGTGAAGGTACTCATTCCCTTGAGAGGATGGTCCGAAGCCGACAGCGAAGGTGGGCCACTCCGTGCTCCGGAGATCAGCGGTGTCCTTACCCGCAAACTGAAGCAGGATTTAGACCCCGAAATTGAGCTTAAGGAAGCGAATCTTCACATCAACGATCCTGCATTTGCCCGAATCGCTGCTGATATGATGGTCGAGATGCTTCTATCGTCAAGTTATTGACCTAAATCCCATTACTGGAACCGAGCTCTCGTAATGTAACCATACAGTACGCCAACAGATACTGGATTCTAGATGCTGGATGCTAGATCCTTAATGCTGGAAAAATAGGAACCGAAGAGCATAGAGGCTGGATCTCCTACTTTCAAATTTGATAGACCCCCAGTATCCAGTATCAAGTATCGTTCTGCAAAAGATTAATGAGTTCAACAACTACTTATTACACACCTCTCCGTAATCCAGCCCAACAATCCCTCTAGCCCCACTTTGCCAACATCTCAGCCATAATCCCCCTTATCCCCCTTCCCCTTTTCCCCTTAGGAGCGATTTCATGAAGGATATCCAGAAAGGCCCGGGCCGGGGGCGATAGGTGGTGGTCTTTTAAATAGGCGATACTGACGTCCAGAGGAATACGTTCCCCGTTTATTGGTACGGTAGCGAGTTTTTTCTCCTTGAGCTCGGCCGCAACCGCCTCCTTTACGACAAAGGAAATACCGTCCCCCCGCTGCACAAGCTGCTTGATAAACTCCGTGTTGCTGGTTTCCATCAAAACATTGGGGGTATATCCGTATTTCGCGAATAGCTCGTTGACCCGCTTTCTCGTCCCGGAACCGAATTCTTTCATGATGATCGGCACATTCACCAAGTCTTTGAATGCTAACGTCTTTGACTCTGCCAGGCGATGTTCCGGCGCCACAATGAGGACAAGTTCTTCCTGGCTAAATGGAAAGAATTGGACTTCGAGATTATCATCCGCCTTTGCGATGACGGCCACCTCGTTTTTCAGTTCAATAAGACTGTTCGTCATGTCCAAAGAACTACCCTCGTCCAGTTTGATTTTGATATGAGGATATCTCTCTCTGAAGCTGGATAAAAGAAAAGGCATGAAGTAACGGGCATAGGCCTTGGTCGTTCCCAGACGAAGCGTGCCCAGTTTTAATTCGCGCATATCTTCGATTACGTCGTCTATCTCTTTCTCAAACTCAAAAACCTTCCGGGCATATTCAAAGAGTGTCCTTCCTTCTTCGGTCAAAAAAAGTCTTCGTCCCTTCTTCTTAAAGAGCTTGAGATTGCAGTGCTCTTCGAGCAGCTTCACCTGGGCGGTTACAGCGGGCTGGGTAATGTAAAGCCTCTTTGCTGCTTCGGTAAAATTCTGCACCTTTGCAGCATGATAAAAAACCCTGAGCTGGTTGAAATTGATCATCAGAATAGGTCCAAATCACAAATCATTAAGGAATATTTATAATTCATATTAATTCATAAGTTATACTTATGCGTATCATAAATAAAATGAAATTGACACTCTTTTCCCACCTGTTCGATGATAGGCGAGTATTCCGTCCTTGATTCCCATCCAACCCTTTCATCTAGCGGAAAAATAATGAGAATACCGATCACGTTTCTCCACACCCGATTCACCTTTTTGCTGTTAGGTATTCCCTTTACATCTTTGAAGGTTTGCGCAGGCCGTTTTTAGGCCAAGCATTTATCGCCTGTAAACATCAAAACCCTTTTCTCAACTGTTTACCTAGCAACTGCACCACCTAACCATCAAACTTAAAAGGAGGGGAAAAATGGCTGATGAAACTGCGGGAAGGTTTCCGGATCCTCACGAGTTTCAGGTTCCGCCTGAACTTGAGGGCTGGGAAGAAATGTATCCATCACACCACTTATTCTCAGGTGACAGGGCGGATTGGGAGAAGAGTCAATTCTGGTATCAGGACAAGATTCATGCTCCGGAGCCCATGCCCCCACTCGATTTAATCTTTCAAGAGGCATGGCAAATAGCGCTGTCACAATACACCACCAGAGTCTTTTGCATTCCGCCCGCTCAGGGTATTGCTCAAAGGATGGTGGGGTGCTACATGTACATCTGCGCAATCGCCCCCCCGCCCGATGAAATCATCGGCGAAAAAGCGCAGCTTTTCGAGAAACGCGTCTTCTACGTGTTCGAGCACTACGATGAATTGTGGGACAAATGGCTCACAAAATTCAAGGCCCTGGGCGAAGAGATGGCCGCGATAAACGTTCCCGGAGAACTCCCGAAATTCGTCCCCGAAGACCAGGTCCTGCCTGCACCCACGGGGTGTTATGCCTCCTACGATGTTCTTGAATCCTTTGACAGGCTCGTCAACCTCATGTTCAAGGGATGGCAGTACCACTTCGAGATGCTCAACCTGACCTACCTTGCCTACCTCATGTTCGCAGATGTCTCCAGAAAACTCTTTCCCGGAATTAGTGAGAGCGCCATCGGAAAAATGGTGGCCGGCGCCTATGTATCGATGTTTCGACCTGAAGAAGAGCTCTGTCGCCTCTCAAGACTGGCCCATTCTATGCGCGGCGTTGCGGACATCCTAAAGAGTGATGCGGCCGTGAAGGAGAAAATCTCTGAACTGGAAAAACTACCTGACGGAAAGCAATGGCTCGAAGAGTATGACAAGGCCAAAGATCCCTGGTTTTTTGTGTCCTGCGGAAGCGGGTGGTTTCATTACGAGGGGAGTTGGATCAACACCCTGGATATCCCCTATAGCTATATCAAGGGGTATATCGAAAGGTTAGAGAACGGTGAGCAAATCGAGCGCTCTTTGGATGAAATCGACAAGCAGCGGGACGAAGTCGTCACCAAATATCAGGGATTGATTAAAAACGATGAAGATCAGAAAGCGTTTGACGGCGCCTACAACACGATCAGGACCATCTACCGTTATGCTGAAGATCATCTCTTTTGGGTTGAGCACTGGTTTCACACCATTTGGTTCGACAAAGTCAGGGAATTCGGAAAGCTGTTGGTTGATAACGGCATGATCAATGAGGTTGATGACATCTTCATGTTTAACCGTTACGAGATACCCCAACTCCTGACTGAACTATCAACAGGCTGGGCCTTGGGTGTCGATATCCCCATGCGGGGTGGATACTACAAAGCAAAGGCTAGCAAACGGAGAAAGATTCTGGAAGCAGCCAGGAAATGGATACCGACTCCTGCTTTGGGTGTCCCTCCGGAGGAAGTGGCGGAACCCTTTACCATCATGCTTTGGGGTATCACAACGGACAAGGTGAAGGAATGGCTCAAGGGCGTAGAGGCGCCGGCGGCCACAGATGTCTCTGAAATCAAAGGATTTGCTTCTTCTGCCGGGGTTGCGGAAGGGCCCGCCAGGGTACTCAGGCAGCTCAAGGATATCGTGGATCTTGAATCTGGAGAAATCCTGGTTTGTCCTTCCACCAATCCGTCCTGGTCGCCGGTATTCACCAAGATTAAAGCGTCCGTGACCGATATAGGCGGATTGACGAGTCATGCGGCCATCGTGTGCAGGGAATATGGGGTGCCCTCTGTCACCGGAACGGGTGTGTCGACCGCAGTGATTCAAACAGGGGACATCCTCCGTGTCGATGGTGATACGGGCGTGGTGACCATTGTCGAAAGAAAGAGCTAAAGCAGTTCTGTTGACGTCTTTCCTGTTGTGAACATAACCCTTTAATGACGATCCCAACTCACTTCCCCCGTAAGGGGGAGGTGAGGGATGGTCTCACAGGGAACCGGCATTGTCCCGGAGGGAAAAAAATGGATTATGTCCTGGATTTTAGGAGTGTGGACAAAAGCTCATTGCCCCAGGTGGGGGGGAAAAACGCAAGTCTGGGGGAGATGATCAAGGCCGGCATCCGGGTTCCTCCCGGTTTTGCCGTTACTACAGACAGCTATTACGCATTTATAAAAGAAACGGGAATCAAGGATCAAATCTATAATTTTGTTTCTGATCTCAATCCTGACGATGTGGCCTCGCTTGATCAGGCAAGCGAAGAAATCGGCAAGCTGATTTTAGACGCCGAGATGTCCGACGATCTTAAAACTGCGATCGAGCAGGGATACCGACAACTATGCGAACGGTGCACGGCCGATATAGTGCCCGTTGCAGTCCGTTCCAGCGCCACCGCCGAGGACCTTCCCCATGCCAGTTTTGCCGGACAACAGGATACCTATCTGTGGATTGAAGGCGCGGAAAAGGTTATTGAGAACATACGGAAATGCTGGGCAAGCCTGTTCACACCGCGAGCAATCAGCTATCGCATCAATAATGATTTTCCCCATGAAAAGGTCTTAATCAGCGTTGGGGTGCAGAAGATGGTCAATTCTAAGGCGGCCGGCGTCATGTTCACCCTGAATCCGACAGACGGCGATATATCCAAGGTCGTCATCGAAGGAAGCTGGGGTTTGGGAGAAACAGTTGTATCCGGTTCCGTCAATCCCGATAAATTTGTCGTGGATAAGGTTGTGATGGAGGCGAGTGAAAAAACCATATCAACAAAACATATTGAATGCGTTTTCGATCCGGAGAAAGGCGAAGTGGTCAATGCTGACGTAGATGAAGCCATACAGTGCACCTGTTGTCTCGAAGAGGAAGAGATCAAGGAACTCGTCAAAATGGCGAATTACATCGAAGATCATTATGGAAGACCCATGGATATTGAGTGGGCTATCGACAGGGACCTCCAGTTTCCGGAGAATATGTTTATCGTTCAAGCTAGACCCGAAACTGTCTGGAGTCAGCGTGAAAAAAAATCGGTTATCGGCAAAAAGAGTGGGTATCAATTGCTCATGGAACAGGCCATGAAACGTATAAAAATCCCAACCTAGGTGAGATCTTAATCAAATACCAATATTTCTGTAATTAAATAGCGAACAATAGCGCCTTTTAGCATCGATCAAAAGGGCTGACAGGAGCTTTGTCTATAAGCAAATAGAAAATCTAGAGAGGAGGAATTGAGCAAAATGAAAAACATGAGGGATTTTATCGCCGAGGGCGAGGAAAAAGGATTGTGCAAACGAATCAGTGCGGAGGTGGACTGGAACCTGGAGTTATCCCATATTGCCAAGCTTAACGAAGAGCAAGGCGGTCCGGCGCTCCTTTTTGAAAATGTGAAAGATTACAATTCGCCTGTCATTACCAGCGTCTGCACCACAACCCAGAGGCTGGCTCTGATCATGGGTCAGCCCCTTGAATCCACGCTTGTGGATCTCTATGTCGCATGGGCCAAATTAGGAGAAAACCTGGTGGAACCAAAGTGGGTCGATAAGGCGGAATCTCCTTGCAAGGAAAACATCCTGACCGGTGATGACATCGATCTTTTCAAATTCCCGGTGCCCCAATGGTATCCCCTTGATGGCGGACGCTATATCGGGACGGCCCATTTTATTATCAGCAAAGATCCGGAAACCGGTTGGGTCAACTTGGGGACTTACAGGAGCCAGCTCCTGGGAAAAGACAAGATCGGCACCCAGTTCATTAAAGGGAAGCACGCAGACATCATGCTGAAGAAATATCAGGCCATGGGTAAACCCATGCCGGTGGCATCTATTATCGGGTGCGACCCCTTGTTATTTATCATGGGGGCAGCCCGCATATCGGCCTTTGTATCGGAATATGAAGTAGCCGGGGCACTCAGGGGAGAACCTGTAGAGGTGGTTCAGGGAGAGACCGTTGACCTACCCATACCGGCCCACGCTGAAATCGTCATCGAAGGTGAAGTGGATGCGGATAAATTCATGGAGGAAGGCCCTTTTGGTGAGTATACCGGTTACTATTCAGGCGTGGGCACGGATCCGAGAAACTTTATAGACGTCAAGTGCGTCACATACAGAAACGACCCCATCCTGTGGGGAACCACCGTTGGCCGCGCCGTGACCGATACCCATATGACAATGGCCCTGTCCTACGGGGCTGCCCTGTGGCAGCAACTCCTGGCCATGAAAATTCCCGGCCTGAAGGCCGTCTACTGCCCACCTGAAGGCTCCGGCAGGTTCCTGGCCATCATATCCATGAAGCAGATGTATCCTGGACACGCGGACCAGGTTCTAACGGCAGCTATCTCCACGGAGATGGGGGCCTACGGCTTGAAAACGGTTATCGTGGTGGACGAAGATATTGATCCATGGGATATCCCGCGGGTCATGTATGCCTTGAGCTTCAGGTTTCAGCCCAATCGCTCCCAGGTCATCAAGCGCGGCCGCTCCACACCTCTGGATCCGTCGCTGCCCATCGAAGCCAGGGAAATCACCGGCAGACTCCTTCTCGATGCCACTATTCCCTATGACTGGAAAAATAAACCAATACCCATTGAACTTGATCCTGATGTCGTCAAACGTGTTCAGGAAAGATGGTCCGAGTTGGGATTGTAGAACCAAGCGATGATATGAGACTGTCGGATTATTCCGGCCTTATTAAACGACATTTAATCTCACGTTATGGAGGCATTTGAAAGTGAAACCGATTCGTTATCAACAGGATATGGTGGATGAGTTTCTAAATGAGGGGTTTTGGACCCAAGAGCTGTTCTATGACTTTTATGATCGAAATGCCCGGGAGTACGGGAATAAAGAGGCCCTTGTCGATTCAAAGTATAGGGTGACCTGGGCGGAGGCCAAACGATTGGTGGATGCCATGGCCAGTTTCTGGGTTGAGATGGGCATTCCTCAATTTTCCCGTGTCATCATCCAGTCGCCGAACAGCGTTTATGGCTTTCTCTCAAGGATTGCCTGTGAGAGGGCCGGTCTTATTTCCCTGACCGTGTATCCCTATCTTCGTCAGAGAGAATTGGAATACATGGTGGAACGAACCGAAGCCACGGCCGTGATCATCCCTCACATCTACAGGAACTTCGATTATCTGGAGATGTACAG
Organism: uncultured Desulfobacteraceae bacterium; assembly: GCA_964459445.1. Taxonomy (GTDB): domain Bacteria; phylum Desulfobacterota; class DSM-4660; order Desulfatiglandales; family HGW-15; genus CAYWMP01. The sequence continues at coordinate 11,921 of CAYWMP010000096.1, read as the reverse complement.
GGAGCTTCAAAAGCGATTTCCTCATTTGAAATACATCTTCCTCTTTGATGAAACAGTACCGGATTCCGCATCTGAAGACACCTATTCCCTGATTAAGACCACTCTTGAGCGTGCCGAAAAGCCGGTCGATGAGTCTGTGCTTGAGTCAAGGAGATTGGATCCTCTTTGGAACGTGGCGCTTCTAACCACGACTTCCGGGACAACCGGCCTGCCCAAATTGGTTGAGTGGCCGAGCGCTCCCCGGGTCTGCACCTCCAAGGGAAGGGTCGATATTTGGAACTTGAACAAGGACGATATCACCATGGCCATTGCGCCCCATGCCGGAGGGGCTGCCGGGACACTGACCTATTTTGCCGCCCCTATCGCGGGCGCAAAAACCGTCATGCTTGAGGAATTTGTTCCGGATGAAGCCTTACGGCTCATCGAGAAGGAAAAGGCTACGGCGATCGGGGTCGTACCGACCCACCTGATCAGGATGTTGGAGGCCGATCCCAAGAAGTATGACCTTAGTTCCCTTCGCTTTATTCGTTCAGCAGGCGGGTATCTATCCCCTCAGGTCGCTGAGGAGGCCGAAGATGCCTTCGGTGCAGTGATTACGAGCGACCTCGGGACCCAGGACAAGGGGTCCGTTTCGGGATGTCGTGTGGAAGATTCCAAAGACCTAAGACGCAGAACTGTTGGCCGAATGCTACCTGGAAATCGCGTGCGACTCGTTGACGAAGAAGGAAATGAAGTCCCGGATGGGGAACCCGGCATTCTCTATTTCAGGGGACCCCATGCCCCGGCCGGCTACTACCGTGATGAGGATCTGACTGCCACCGTCTTTGATTCCGATGGCTGGACCACCACGGAGGATATTGTCAAATTCGATCAGGAATGTCTTTGGATTCTGGGCCGGGCAAAGGACATGATCATTCGCGGTGGTCAGAATATTTATCCTGCAGAAATTGAGGGTCTTTTAAATGATCATCCAAAGGTCGCATCCGTCGCCATCGTGGGATACCCGGACAGGGAAATGGGCGAAAAGGCCTGCGCCTATGTGATGCCAAAACTCGGTGAGTCATTCGCCTTTGAGGAGATGGTGGAGTTTTTGAAAGGCAAACAGCTCGCGATGTACAAACTTCCCGAACGACTCGAAATCATTGATGACTTTCCCACAGTAGGCGATTCTGGCAAGGTGAATAAGGAGACACTGAAGAAGGACATTAAAGAGAGACTGGAAAGGGAGGCTCACTAAGCAATAATATATTTTTGCGCCGATTGGTCTGTTGAAGGGTATTTGAATACAATGAACGTCCAACATCCAACATCGAACGTCCAATGTTGAATGAAAATCAAATAACCATTACTGAACATCAATAATAAACTCGAATAGTGTCTCTTCCTGGTTATAAATTAGTTTATTCATGGTTTACCATTAAACATTCGATGTTGAACGTTCGATGTTCGACGTTCATCTTTTATAAAACCTTATAAGCATTATTTTATCATGACAAAAACTATCCTCCTCCTATCAACCATGGACACCAAGGGTCAGGAGACCCTGTATTTAAAGGAGAAAATTCAAAGCCTGGGAATCAACACGTTACTCATGGATTTGGCTATGCGAGGCAAGGTCGATTCCCAAGGGGATGTGACACCGGCCCAGGTTGCTGAAGCCGGAGGCAGCACCCTGGAAAAAGTCCAGAGCTCTAAAGAGAGGGCGGAAATCACCAATGTCTTTATTCGGGGGGCATCGAGGATTTCTCGAGAGCTCTATGAGGAGGGAAAGGTTCATGGCGTTCTCGGGCTAGGTGGATCAACCGGCACTCTTATGGCAACGGATGTGATGCGCGCCCTACCCTTCGGTCTTCCAAAACTCGTGGTTTCCTCCACAGCGGCCCTACCCGGTCTTTCCACCCGATACATTGGAACCGGGGATATCGCCCTCTTTCACTCCGTTATTGAGATTTCGGGCGTTTCCGACCCACTTAAGAATGTCCTGGATAGGGCGGCCTATGCCATGCAGGGCATGGTTGAGGAATCCGTATCCGAACCTCAATCGGAGAGTGGAAAGGCCATAGCCATGACAATGCTCGGCCCTTGTGAGACATGTGCGAGTTCGGTGCGCATGGAATTGGAAAGGGAGGGTTTTCAGGTCATCGGATTCTCCGCAGCCGGCATTGGCGATCGAGCCATGGAGGAGATGATTACCCAGGGTCTTTTCCAGGGTATCGTCGATCTGGCTCCGGGGGGCGTGGGCGAACACCTTTTTGGCTTTATGAGAGATGCGGGCCCTCATCGCATGGAATCAGCCGGAAAGGCCGGCATTCCTCAGATCATCTCCACCTGCAGCGTCAATCACATGACCCCATCAAAGAGAAAATATAAGCCGGATTATCAAGCCCGACGGAAGTACGACCTGGACAAATTTCGTACCTGGCTTCGTATGTCCCCGGAAGAATTAAGGGAGGTTGCCAAAGTCTTCGCCGAAAAATTGAATGGTTCCAAGGGTCCGGTTCGAATCATGATCCCTATAAAGGGTTGGTCTTCTGTAGACGCTCCTGGAAATGCGACCTACGATCCCGGTGAGGATCGGATCTTTATAGAGGAACTTCAGAAAAATATCAGATCGGATATTGAGATAATCGAAGTGGATGCCAACATGGAAGACCCTGAATTTGCTTCGGCTGTGGTCAAGGCGGCCCTGTCGGTATTTTGAAAAGTAATCCAAAGAGGAAATGAGAATTGAATAAAAGAATCGTCATCGGAATTGCCGGCGCCAGCGGTGTTATCTATGGTGTGAGAATATTAAGCCACTTGAAAGAAATGGATTTGGAGACACACCTGATCATATCCAAGGCGGGCAAAAAGAACATAGAGATCGAGACAAATTATGCGGCCGAAGAAGTCGCTTCTATGGCCGACTTCACCTACGATCACGGGGATGTGGCTGCCTCTCTCGCAAGCGGCTCATTTCTCACTCAGGGGATGGTCGTAGTTCCCTGCACCATAAAAACCCTAAGCGGAATCGCCAATTCCTATACGGAAAACCTTCTCTTGCGGGCTGCCGATGTCACGTTGAAAGAAAAGCGCAAACTGGTGTTGGTTGTAAGGGAGACACCGCTTCATAAAGGACATCTCCGGTTGATGACCTTGGCTGCGGACAATGGGGCCCATATCCTGCCTCCGGTGCCCTCCTTTTATCATCAGCCGAAAACCCTTGAAGACATCATTGATCAGACCATTGGAAAAATATTCGATTATCTGGGCATCGAGCACAGTCTTTTCAACCGTTGGGGAGAAAAATAGCGGTTTGATTCGCTTCGCGTTGCAAGTATACTTAAAAAAAGGGGATGCAGTTGTGAATTGGAGTCTTCATCATTCGAGGACAAACCCAATATTCAAAGATTCAGGAGAATGAACATGATTTTACCAAAATTTGATTACTATGAACCCACCACCATACAAGAAGCCTGTCAAATGATAGCGAATTTGGGCGAAAATGCGAAACCCATTGCGGGTGGGACGGACCTGATCGTCAATATGAAGAAAAAGGTGATTACCCCCGACCACCTCATTTCGCTATCAAGGATAGATGCGCTCACAGGCATAGACAGCGCCAACGGCACGATCAAAATCGGCGCCTGCCTCACAGCGGCAGAGCTCTCGGAATCCGATCAGATCGGGAAAAACCTAGGTGCCCTCTCAACAAGCGCGGGTGGGATCGGCTCCCCCCTTATACGAAATCGAGCCACAATCGCCGGAAACCTCATAACGGCTCGACCCGCAGCCGATCTTCCGCCTCCCCTTATGGCCTACGGCGCGGAGGTCATCCTCTCAAAAGACTCCTCAGAGAGGTCTATCAGTCTCGACGATTTCTTCTTGGGGCCTGGCGAAACAGCCATTGAACCCACCGAAATCCTCACGGAGATAAGGGTCCCGGTTCCTCCTCCGAACTCTGGTGCGGGTTATATAAAGCTTGGTGTCAGAAATGCGCTGGAAATCTCCCTTGTTAATGTTGCTGCTTTCCTTTCCCTTGACGCAAGCGGCGTGATAAACGGGGCCCGAGTTGTTCTCGCATCGGTTGCCCCGACGCCTATTCGAGCCCCATCCGCGGAGAAGGTTTTATCTGGGGAGAAACCTTCTGAATCCCTTTTCTCAAAGGCAGGTGAGGCTGCATCCCAGGACAGCAAACCCATTGATGATTACAGGGCTTCCGCTGAATACAAAAGGGCGATGGTCAAAATATTAACCCAAAGAACCCTTGAAATGGCTGCTGATCAGGCGGGGTCGGGCACGTAACGTATGTTCAAAATTTACAAATGACCAATGACTATTGACCTTTGAATAGGAGTTCCAAAATGAAAAAGCTTATCAGTCTGGCGATCAATAACAAAGAATATGAAGTGGCCGTAAATCCCAACAGGACCTTGGCCGATTTTCTGAGATACGATCTGGGCCTTACCGGGACTAAAAAAGGCTGTGAAATGGGTGAATGCGGATCATGCACGGTCATCATGGACGGAAAAACCGTCAATTCATGTCTCGTCCTTGCCATGCAGGCCAATGGCAGCAGCATCCTCACGGTTGAAGGGTTGGAGGGCGTCGAGGGGCTCCATCCAATTCAGGAGGCCTTTGTGGAACATGGGGCAATACAATGCGGATTTTGCAGTCCCGGCATGCTTCTCTCCGCAAAGACTCTGCTGGATAAAAACCCCAGCCCCAGCGAAACGGAGGTGAGAGAGGCTATCTCCGGTAATTTGTGCAGGTGCACGGGTTACCAGAAGATCGTGGAAGCTATTCAATCCGTAGGCAAAAACGCGTATTAGTTCGATAATTTTTGTGGTTCACTTGAAGCAAATTATTAGACGGGATAACAGGATTAACAAGATCAAGAATTGCTCAAGATTCCTGCCTCACGGCATTCAATCCTGCAAGGCAGGATTGAACATGGCGAAAAGGCCATTAGGAAAACAATAAGAGAGTTTATTGTTTTCTTTATGGCATTTTCCCAAAAATCTTGAGCAATTCTTAATCCATCGATCCTGTGATCATGTTATCCTGTCAAATATCTTTCCACTGGTGAACTATTAAACGTGAGGAGATTCAGCATGACCGAATATACCGTAATCAACAAACGAGCGCCAAGACTTGACGCACCGGACAAGGCGACGGGCCGAGCCAAATACATCGATGATCTCAACATGCCCGACATGCTCCATGGGGCCATTCTTCAAAGCCCCCTGGCCCACGCAAAAATCCTTAATATCGATACATCAAAAGCAAAAAAATTGCCCGGTGTTAAGGATGTGATTAGCACGGAAGAGGTCGGTGTGATCAGGTATGGACTGAGTCCCGCTCGTTATGATGAAACCCTTTTCTGTAACGACAAAGTTCGCTATGTAGGAGACGAAATCGCCGCGGTAGCCGCTGTCGACCTCGAAACGGCAATGGAGGCAGTGTCTCTTATCGAAGTGGAATATGAAGAGCTACCCGCCGTATTTACCGTCGAAGAAGCCATGGCCGAGGGGGCACCTGTGCTCCATGAGGATTACCCCCGCAACGTCTGTGCCGAGGTTCACCAGGAGTTCGGGGATGTGGAATCCGCTTTCAAGGAATGCGATCTGATCCGAACCGACACATTCATCAACAAACGTCAGGATGCAGCCTTTATTGAGCCCCAGGGATGTTTGGCCCATTTTGATCACAACGGGCAATTGACCTTATATACCTCCACCCAATCGCCCCATTATGTCATGAGAACAGTGGCGATGGTCCTCGGGGTACCGGTAGGAAAGGTAAGGGTCAAAAAACCTTACGTGGGAGGCGGCTTTGGGCCAAAAATGGAGGCCACGCCCATCGATTTAAGTGCCTGTATCATGTCCCGAAGGACCAGCAGGCCGGTTAAGATGAACTACTCAAGGGAGCAGGTGTTTCTTCATTCCCGCAGCAGACACCAGTTTATTCATGAGTTGAAGACCGGTTTCAAGAAAGATGGGACGCTCATGGCCCTTAAGAATAGATCCTACCTAGAAGGTGGCGCTTATGCGAGCTTCGGTATAGCCACGGTCTACTATGCAGGCTCCCTATTGGCTGCCCCCTACAAACTGCAAAACATGAAATTCGATGGATACCGTGTTTATACCAACAGACCTGCCTGCGGAGCGCAAAGGGGGCACGGTGGCGTGGCAGCCCGTGCGGCCTTTGAACAACAACTGGATGCCATTGCCGAAGAATTGGGTATGGATCCCATTGAAATGCGTTTGAAAAATGTGCTGGATACTGGAGACATCACCTGCAATGATTTGGCGCTCAGCAGCTTCGGTATGAGAGAGTGTATAGAGTCGGTTCAGAAGGGGTCAGACTGGGAAGAAAAGAAAGGCAAATTACCGGAAGGGAAAGGGATCGGCATGGCCTGCGGATTTTTTGTGTCTGGGGCGGGTTATCCCATCTATCGGTCCGATACCGCCCATTCTACCGTAGTCATAAAACTCAGTGAGGACGGGGGAACAGTCAATCTGCTCACGGGCTCCGCAGACATTGGTCAGGGTTCCGATACGGCCATGGCCATGATCGCTGCGGAAGCTTTAGGCGTGACCCTCTCCGATATTCGGGTCAAATCGGGTGATACGGACTACAGCGTTGACCTGGGGGCCTATTCCAGCCGGCAAACTCTCATGACCGGACACGCGACGAAGATGGCAGCAGAGGATTGCAAACACCAGGTTTTAGAAGTCCTCTCAGAAAAACTAAACGTCCCTGTGGAGGACATGGATATCAAGAACAGGCAAATCCTTTTTAAAAACGGCGATGTGGACTTTAGCGAAATCAGAACCAGCTATATCAAAGAACACAGGGGTTGGTCTGATCAACCTGACGGCGACTATCTCACCTTCCGAGAGGCAGCGCGCTTGGCCTACCTTGCAAAAGGAACCATTGTGGGCACGGGGAGCTATAAACCCGGCCAGCTTGGAGGAAAATTCAAAGGCGCTACGGTGGGTACTTCCCCGGCCTACGGGTGTTCGGCCCAGGTTGTCGAAGTCAGTGTTGATATGGGGACTGGCAAAATCACGGTAGATAAGATGACCGATGCCCATGACTGCGGATTTGCCATAAACAAGACCTCGGTCGAGGGTCAGATGCAGGGTTCTCTTTCCATGGGCCTTGGCGAAGCCATGTTTGAAGAAGTAAAATTCGATGAAAAGGGAAAGATCCAGAATCCTAACCTGGGCGAATACAAGATTGCCACGGCTCTGGATATGCCAAATGTCAAAACCATCATCGTTGAAAGCAACGAACCGAACGGCCCCTTCGGCGCGAAGGAGGTAGGTGAAGGAGCTATCATGCCGACCATACCGGCCATTCTAAACGCGGTTTATGATGCGGTTGGCGCGAGAATCCAAGAACTCCCTTTGACGCCTGAAAGGGTCTTTATGTCAATTAAAGCAAAGGAGAAGGGATGATATTAAAAGGGGATAATTTCCTTTAGTTCTTCCCGCGAAATCATCCCCTCTCGCAACACAGCCGGAGGATCGGCCGTGACATCCAAAACGGTCGATCCTCTTCCCCCGCTCGTCTTACCACCATCCAAAATCAAATCCAATTTATCCCCTAACAAACTTTCAGCCTCCGCTGCGGTTTGAAATGCCGGCTGACCGGAAAGATTGGCACTGGTCCCGGAGATTGCCCTTCCGGTGGCCTTTGCAAGGGCTGTCGCAACAGGATGACTGGACAAACGGATACCAATCTTGCCGAGGCCTGCCGTGAGCAACGGGGATACTCCCGGCTTTGCCTCAAACACGAGGGTAAGACCACCCGGCCAGAATTTTTTAATAAGGCTTCGAGCCGCTTCCGGCACATGAGCCACATATTGATCGAGTGCAGCTTCCGAAGGAATGAGAATGAGAATCGGATTCCGACCCTCCCTGCCCTTTATTTCAAAAATGCGTTCAATGGCCTCATTGTTTTCCACATCAACTGCCAACCCATAAAAGGACTCGGTCGGAAAGGCGACCACGCCGCCTGATTGTAAGATTTCAGCAGCCCTAGCTACAGCGCTTTGTAGATTCTTTTTATCGATTGTGATTTTTGGGGATGGCATGAGCATAAACACCGGATCTCGAAGTGAGACTCTATTGTTTTAGAAGTGTGTTTGAAGTAGCGGGGGCTCGGGGATCTCTTGGAAGGAACGAACTCGATTCAGTGAGTTGCCATTTGCAGGCCACTTTACTAAGCGGGCGGCGCATAATCGCCACTACTCGCCATAAGATGATCTCTAAATCCCCTGAAGCGATCACCCCGCCCGCTGGCTTGCAACGTCTCCCGCACAATTAAGGAGTCCCTTCGTCCCTGTAAAGAGATTGCTGAGCCCCCCGCTCATACTACTCAATTCTCTCCTTTTCCCACTCCTCCGCCTTTTCAATGGCCTTTTTTCTCAGATTCTGTCGATAGGTCCCGGACCTCTCGGCTATCTCCGGATGTTTCAGGGAAAGAATTTGGCCCGTCAGCACTGCTGCATTTCTTGCCCCGCCTTTCCCTAAAGCTACTGTCGCCACCGGAATTCCGGGGGGCATCTGTACCGTAGCCAGAAGTGAGTCCATGCCATTGAGGGGGGATGAGTCAATGGGAACACCGATGACCGGAAGGTTGGTATGAGCGGCGATCACCCCTGCTAGATGAGCCGCCCACCCCGCACCTGCGATGATGACATCGATCCCGCGACTCGCGGCTGATTCGGCATATTCTTTTGTCTGTTCCGGTGTCCGATGCGCTGAAAGCACTTTTACCTCATGAGGTATCCCCAGATCTTTAAGAACATCCATACATCCTTCCATCACTTCTGCATCCGACGTACTACCCATTACAACCCCAACCAGTGGTTTTTTCTCTCCCATTCTGATCTCCTTTTCATAAATTGAAAGGCAAAGGGCCGTTCACGCTCCCCTACCCCGATTTGGTTCATTCTTGCCTTGCGGTCTCAGCCTTTGCCCTTCAGCATTCCCATCATGGGATAAACAATCATCCCTGAGAGCCAGGCAATATCCTCTGCGGAAAGGAACTTGCTAATACTTTTATCAAACAGGATATTCCCTTCGGGCGGAAACTCATCATCCTCCTTCCAGAGAATAAGGGCCACAGGCACCAGGGGCAACGCTTGTATGAGGACGGATATGTCGCCGTGATCAAAAGGATTGGCCCCGTAAGCCCTGCCGGCAACTTCCACGAGCTGTTCGGTAGATTCACCAAATGCCTGGACCAGAGGAACCTTGGCTCTCTTTAGAAAGGCATCCATATAAAACTTCCCGTCCGGCACCTCCAGATAGGATATCCATTCACCTCTGACCTTAGCCCCGCCTGCAGACCAGGCTCCTTGCAGATAATGAAGAAGCAGGACCTGCTGCTGGATGGGCAATTCTTCCCCTGAAGCTTTAATTGAAAACCTCAGATCCGGCCACCCGCAGATTAGGACTTTGTTCAAAAATGTCAAAGAAATTGTAACCTCATCCCCTTGGCCCCTTAAAATCTCCGCGCCGGAATATGTTGCAATCAGATCAGGGTTTTTATCGGCCAATTCATTCTTGGCTAAATCAAAAGCTTGATTGTAATCGTCAATTCTTGCCATTACACCTCCAAATTGGGTTGATAGGTTCCACGTTCAAGGTTCCAGATTGAGGGTCATCAACCGGTTTGTATAGAAAGCATGATTCCTCAGTAGGGGTGAATGCAGTATTCCATATGATTGATGAATCCTGAAATCAGAACCCTGAACCTTTGACCCCTTAACCTTGAACCGATTTTTTTACGTGTTATAATCAATTTGACCATATAAATTCAAGCCTTAAAAGCCCGCCTTAAGACGATATTCGCGGAGTATAATTCATGTCCAAAAACAAGGAAATAAGGAACCTCTTTAATCCTGCATTTAAGGAACTCGGCGAAAAGATTGAACACCAAAGCAGCAAAGTGGAGAAACCCGATAAACCGACCCCCAAAAAAAATCGAGACATTGGCAAAGACCAGACCTTTTTCCTTAAGGCGATGGCCGATGTGGAACCTCTCCCGGGTGACAAAGGCAATGTGGTCCCCACGCCGGGTTCAAATCGACAACCTTCCCATCCCGCCCCCGATGATGAGAGGGAGGCCAAGGTTCACCTTTCCGGGCTCATCAAGGGTTCCATTGAGTTGGATATCACCTTCAGCGATGAATATATGGCGGGTTGTGTCAGGGGATTTAGTCCAAAGCTGATGAGACGACTTAAGAGAGGCCAGTTTCCTTATAAAAACCATATTGATCTTCACGGCCTGACCAAAAAAGAAGCCGAGGAACAGGTCAGGGATTTCCTCATCCGGAGCCATAGGCAGGGACACAGATGTGTTCTCATCGTCCATGGCCGAGGATTGAATTCACCGGATAGTTTCCCGGTTCTCAAGGAGGGGCTTCCTGTGTGGTTAAATCGGGGTCCCGCGAAAAAAATCGTTCTGGCCTTTGCTACGGCCAAACCCTATGACGGCGGTACAGGCGCTATCTATGTTCTGCTAAGAAATAGGTGAGGCCTACACGAAATGCCCCCGAATCCTTACATCTCCGTGATCATTCCCGCCTATAATGAAGAAAAAAACATTCTCAATGCACTTAAAGAAATTGGATCATACTTGCGCAGTAAGCGAATTCACTATGAAATGATAGTTGTCGACGACGGAAGCCTTGATAGGACATCAGAAATCGTCACTACATATAAAACGCGCGATGCAAGAGTGAAGTATCTCTCGAGTAGCAGCAACAAAGGAAAGGGCTATAGTGTATATAAAGGCTTTAGAGCATCTAAAGGAGATCTGGTCTTTTTTTCAGATGCGGATTTGTCAACGCCGATTCGCGAAATCGAAAAGCTCATTTATTGGATCGATCACGATTATGATATCGCCATCGCTTCGAGATTTCTCCCTGATTCCCTGATCACGGTCCGTCAGCCTTCATATAGAGTGGCTATGGGAAGAGTTTTCAGTTGGATCGTGCAAGCCCTTATTTTGCCTGATATTAAAGATACTCAGTGCGGCTTTAAGGTTTTCAAAAAAGAGGTTGTATCCTGCATTGTTGGCAAACAAACCATAAGCGGTTTCAGCTTTGACGTGGAAATCCTCTCCCTGGCCAAAAATGCAGGCTTCAAAATCAAGGAGGTGCCCGTAAACTGGCACGATGTTCCCGGGTCCCACGTTCGTCTCCTAAAGGATTCAGTCCAGATGCTGTATGATGTATTTAAAATAAAACGAATGCATGGGCCCAGATTATATAAATGATCGACTCAAAAGAAAAAGAATCGTATGCTCGCATTGCTATCATTCCTACCTAAGATTTTCCATCTAACTGCTATTCTATTTTAACTCCTGCCGGCATCCTTATAAAATGAGGAAATGTAATCCAGTTGTCGTTTCTCTTTTTCAGCCTTTTCTCTATTGAGTCTCGAGTATATGTCAACCAGCTTTTTTCGCGGATAGATCTGTCCGGAGTTTATCTCTATTGATCTTCTATACGCATCCAGAGCTCGCTTGGTTTTCCTTTCATCGCGCATCATCAGAGCACCCAATAAGTTATACTTTGGTGCAGCGGCGAACGATTCATCAGGGATTTTGTCGAGGTAATACCTGCACTTCTCATAATCCCCCTTATTGAGATAGCTCCCAGCTAAAGAAAGATTTGCGTACGCAGAGTAGGGTTTTCCCATCTGAGATGAATTCTCCCAGTATCTAATTGCTTCCTCACCCCGTCCTTTTGATGAAAGGACGATTGCGTGCGTGTTGTAGTGAGCGCTCATATCCTCTGTGCCTGGAATAGGAAGGAATTCAATTGTGAAAAATGCAGCGGTTACAAAAGAGAAAATTATGATTTCTTGTAACAATTTAGCCGTTTGAAACAAAAAATGGATTTTTTTTCAAAAAAGACT
>CAYWMP010000095.1:0-22102 GCA_964459445.1 uncultured Desulfobacteraceae bacterium | reverse complement strand
TTCTTGACCTCATCCAAAGTCGAACCGGTTTGAATGGAAAAGTGGTAACCGGGGATGAGGAAGCCAGGCTTACGGGGATTGGGGTTCTATGGGCCCTGAATATCGAATCCGACTCCTTCATTATTTTTGATCTTGGAGGTGGCACGACAGAATTCTTACTATGTAATGATGGGCAGGTAACTATAAAGTCTTTACCGCTCGGGGCCGTCTTACTAAAGCAAAAAAGGATGCCTTCAGATCCACCATCTGAAAAGGAAATTGCAGAAGCGTCTAATGCAGTGGAAGCCATTCTTGGACAAAACCTGCATCGTAACGGCCTTCAAAAGGGTGCGCCCCTCATAGGAACAGGAGGGACCGTCACGACATTGGCTGCCATGATTCACGGCATTGAAGCCGAAGACATCGACCCCGGACGAATGAACGGTCTGGTTTTGGAGAAACAGCCCCTTGACAACCTTTTCACGCGCATAAAAGAGACGACAATAAGGGAAAAATTGGGGATGGTCGGTCTGGACCAGGGGCGAGCAGATGTGATCGCAGCCGGTTCGGTGGCGGTGAAAGGCATCATGGATTTTTTTCGACTTTCGGAGCTGAAGGTCTGTTTGTCGGACATCCTGGAGGGGGTTTTGGTGGCCAACGCAGTGAATTTGGACGTTGGAAATAACAAATTTTTGAGCGGGGTGAAGGATTCAATTAATAGGGGCCTCAGGAACGGGCTCAGATGAAATATTCTTTGTCAATTATTAAAAAAGCTAATTATAATAATTAGTTAAATATATTTGCTAATGTCATTCATAGGAGCGAAATATGACTAGGGATACTATTGAAGAAGGCCTTACCTTTGATGATCTTTTGCTCGTACCTGACAAATCCTCCATCGTCCCAAAGGATGTGGATGTGACGACCAAACTCTCAAGAAACATCCCCCTGAACATACCCATTGTCAGCGCGGCTATGGATACGGTGACAGAATCGGCCACCGCGATTAGTATTGCGAGACAGGGCGGATTGGGGTTCATACATAAGAATATGAGCATTGAACGTCAAGCCCTTGAAGTGGAAAAAGTTAAGAAATCAGAGAGCGGAATGATCGTCGATCCCATCTCTATCGAGCCGGAAAGAAAGGTCTCGGATGTCCTGGACATTATGAAACGATATAAGATCTCGGGGGTGCCCGTCGTGAAGGAGGGCAATCTTCTGGGCATAATCACGAACAGAGACCTGAGATTCGCTACGGACCTCGACCTGAAGGTGGAATCGGTAATGACCAAAGACAATCTGGCTACTGCAAAGGCTGGAATAACCCTTGAGGAATCAAAGGCCATCCTCCATGAACGAAGAATAGAGAAGCTCTTGGTTGTGGACGATGAGGGTAGACTCGTTGGGCTAATAACCATCAAGGATATCGAGAAGATCAAGAAATACCCCGCTTCCTGCAAGGACGATCTGGGGCGTCTCAGAGTGGGCGCAGCGGTGGGGGTCGGCCCCGAGGCGGAGGAAAGGGCCGAAGCACTCATTGCAGCCCACGTGGATGTCATTGCCGTCGATACTGCGCACGGGCATTCGGAGGGTGTAATCGAAACAGTGAGGTTATTGAAGAAGAAATTTCCCGACATGGAACTGATTGCGGGTAATGTGGCCACGGCAAAGGGCACGAAGGCCCTGATCGACGCGGGTGTCGGCGGTTTAAAGATCGGCGTGGGCCCTGGTTCCATATGCACAACAAGGGTGGTCGCAGGGATCGGTGTCCCGCAAATGAGCGCAATCATGAATTGCTCGGAAGAGGCCAAAAAGGCCGGCGTCCCCATCATCGCGGACGGCGGCATCAAGTACTCGGGCGACATCACCAAGGCCTTGGCAGGGGGTGCGGACTCTGTTATGATCGGAAGCCTTTTTGCCGGTACGGAAGAGAGCCCCGGGGAAACGATCCTGTTTCAAGGGAGAACCTACAAAGTTTATCGAGGCATGGGTTCGATCGAGGCCATGAAGGAGGGCAGCAAAGATAGATATTTTCAGGAGGACATTGAGGCCGAGAAAAAACTTGTGCCTGAGGGAATCGTCGGACGCGTGCCCTATCGCGGGCCGATCGCAGACTCGGTTTATCAACTTGTGGGTGGGTTACGGGCAGGCATGGGATACACAGGTTGTAAAAGCATCCAGGAACTCCAATTAAAACCAACATTTTTGCGCATAACCGCAGCCGGTTTGAAGGAAAGCCACGTGCATGACGTAGTCGTCATCAAGGAAGCGCCTAATTACATGCTCGAATAATGACAAAAGACCTCTACGAAGAAAAAATCCTAATCCTCGATTTCGGTTCACAATACACTCAACTCATCGCAAGAAGGGTGCGCGAAGCCCAGGTGTATTGCGAGATACATCCTTTCAATATGGGCCTAGACCGGATCCAGGCCTATTCGCCTAAGGGGATCATCCTATCCGGGGGACCCTCCAGCATTTATGACGAGGACGCCCCCTTTGCCGACAAAGGGATTTTGAACATGCAAATCCCGATTCTTGGGATTTGCTACGGCATGCAATACCTTACCCATGTACTCGGCGGGGACGTTGCTAAGGCCCAAGACCGTGAATATGGCAATGCCCAGATCAATATCGAGGATGATAACGATCTCTTCCACGGCTTTGAAAAGCGCCAAGAAGAAACGGTCTGGATGAGCCATGGCGATCGCATCGAAAGAATGCCGGATGGTTTTTCGGTATTGGCACAAAGCAAAAACAGCCCTATCGCTGCTATGGTCGGGGCCACCCGGTCGATATTTGGCGTCCAATTTCATCCCGAGGTCGCCCACACCCCGAATGGAATCCGTATCCTGAAGAATTTCCTGTTCAGAATTTGTGGCTGTGAACCCCTCTGGACCATGAGTTCCTTTGTTGAGAGAACCATCAGGGATCTTAAGCAAAGGATCGGAAAGGATAGGGTCATATGCGGCATATCCGGGGGTGTGGACTCGTCCATCACTGCGGTGCTCTTGCACAAGGCTATTGGGGATGGGCTCTCCTGTATTTTTGTGGATAACGGGCTTCTGAGGAGAGGGGAAACCAAAGAGGTCATGGCACTTTTTGACGAGTACCGCCATATGGACATCCATCTGGTTGACGCCTCTGAACACTTCTTGCACAAATTAGAGGGGGTGACGGACCCGGAAAAGAAAAGAAAGATCATCGGCCGGGAATTCATCACGGTCTTTGAGAAAAAGGCCAAAGAACTCGGTAAAGCCAAATATTTGGCCCAGGGGACCCTCTATCCGGATGTCATTGAAAGCGTTTCCTTTAAGGGGCCGTCGGCGACCATCAAGACCCACCACAACGTGGGGGGACTTCCGGAAATCATGAAGCTGGAACTCATCGAGCCCCTTCGGGAGTTATTCAAAGATGAAGGGAGGTTTGTGGGCGTCGAACTCGGTCTTCCGAGGGAGTTGGTGATGCGTCAGCCTTTTCCCGGACCGGGCCTCGCGGTCAGAATCCTCGGTGAGATTACAACGGAAAGACTGGAGATCCTGAGATCCGCCGATACCATACTGCTTGAGGAGATCAGAAAGGCCGATCTCTATGAAAAGGTTTGGCAGTCCTTTGCCGTCCTTTTGCCCATAAGAACCGTCGGGGTCATGGGTGATGAGAGAACCTACGAAGACGTGATTGCCATAAGAGTTGTCGATAGCCTGGATGCCATGACGGCCGATTGGACGAGGGTTTCCTATGATATTTTGGCAAGGGTTTCTAATCGGATAATAAACAATGTCCGTGGGGTAAATCGCGTTGTTTACGATATCTCCTCAAAACCACCCAGTACCATTGAGTGGGAATAACCTGGTTTCAATTCAGAAATGGCCCTTTTCCGCAATCCCTGCGTCAATCTGCGAGGTAAGTTGTGCGACGTAATATATGTACGTCTCCGCCCAACCTCTTGATTTGACTCGGGCCATCCATGGGCCTCGCCCTTTGGGCAGCTTTGAAGCTGTCCAATTCCGCTATCCTGCGGAATTGTCCTTGACCTTGCAAAAAATTGCTCATTTCTGATTTGAAAACTCCTTTGTGTTTTTATTTTAAAATATGGATGAACCCTAACCAGGTTGGCATCCTCAATAACCTGCTTATAACCAGCCAGGGTAATGTATCCCGCTGATTCTTTACACCAACCGCCAACATCCAAATCATGAGAGATTAGGAAATATCAGGGAACAAATTGACGGAGTCTTCAAAACCCATTAAGAGGATTTGACCGGGAAGAAGAATCTGAAATCTAACCAAACATATTTGAAATTTCCTTCAACTTTGAATCAACGTTTATCATTGTTTCGAAGCCTCAGGTAATGCAAGTGTTCAGTGGTTCAGCGTTCAGGAAAGAAAAACTGATTCCTTGCCTCAGCTCCCTCTCGTTCGACCTGGAGGCTCTCGACAGGCTGAACTCTGAACCACTGAACACTCGGAACACCTTTGGTTTGTCAACGCTCGTCAGATTTGTTTGACTCGTTTAGTCAAGGAATCGTGGTGTAAGGAGCTAACCGAGATTTGGAAGACAAGGAGAGAAAAAATGAGCAAAAATGTTATCGACCTCAACTCAGATGTAGGGGAGAGTTTCGGCATTTACAAGATTGGTCTCGATGAGGACGTCATCCCCCTCATAAGTTCGGCAAATATAGCCTGCGGCTTTCATGCGGGGGACCCGGCCGTTATGAGAC
This sequence comes from uncultured Desulfobacteraceae bacterium, assembly GCA_964459445.1. Classification (GTDB taxonomy): domain Bacteria; phylum Desulfobacterota; class DSM-4660; order Desulfatiglandales; family HGW-15; genus CAYWMP01. The sequence continues at coordinate 17,402 of CAYWMP010000095.1, read as the reverse complement.
GGACCATTTCGATGGCCAAGGAACATGGGGTCGGCGCCGGCGCACATCCCGGTTTTCCCGACCTTATTGGGTTCGGCAGAAGGGCGCTGGATGCATCTCTCGATGAGATAAGGGATTATGTGATCTATCAGATCGGCGCACTTCAGGCCTTTGCTTCCGTACTGGGAGTAGAACTGCAGCACGTCAAACCCCATGGGGCGCTCTACAATATGGCCGTGAAGAATATGGATATTTGGGAGACGGTCGCTGAAGCCATATCCGGGTTGAACGAGGACCTCATACTGGTTGTCTTGGCCGGCCCGAACAGGCAGAAACTCGAAGACATCGGTTCGCGGTTCGGGATACGCATCGCCTTTGAATTCTTCGGCGACAGGGCCTACAACAGGGACGGTTCACTGGTATCTCGACGTGAACCGGGTGCTGTGATTCACGACCGCCAATTGGCCGCAGACAGGGTCCTAGAGATGGTGAAGGAAGGAAAAGTTATATCTGTTGACGGCGATGAAATAGCACTGAACGCCGACACCATCTGTGTGCACGGGGACAATCCCGAGGCCGTGGCGCTCGTGAGGAAAATCAGAGAGGTCCTCACTTCGGCGGGGGTGGAGATTGCCCCGACTGGCACATTCCTTTAGCAGGGCGTGGAAAAACGCCCTGCCTTCGGAGTACATCGATTAGTGATTATTAGGGATAGACGGTGATTTATGAACAGCCCATATACCGCGTGATGGGGGATAGTGCCGTCCTTGTAGAATTAGGCGATGAGATCCAACCCTCCATCAACAGAAAGGTCAGAGAGCTCTTCATAGGTATTGAAGACCATCCGATAGAGGGCATTGTGGAGATGGTGCCAGCTTATTGTTCTCTCCTTGTTGTCTATGATCCCCTTGAGATCAGCCTTCCCCAACTCAAAAATGCGATCGTAAAGGTCCGGGAATCCCTGGAAGACTCAAAGATTCCCGAACCAAAGCTTACGAGAATTCCGGTCGTCTATGGGGGCGATTATGGCCCGGACCTTAATTGGGTCGCCGATTACCACGGCAAAAGCCCTGAAGAAGTCATCGGCCTGCACACTGGGTCAACCTATCAAGTATACATGATCGGATTCACGCCTGGATACCCCTATATGGGTGAACTGCCCGATGAAATGATAACGCCCCGAAGAGAGACACCCCGCACCTTGGTTCCAAAGGGTTCCGTCGGGATTGCAAAGAGCCAGACAGGCATTTATTCGGTGGACAGTCCCGGGGGATGGCAAATCATTGGATGGACGCCGTTGGACCTGTTCGACCCATCTAAATGGCCCCCGAGCCTTTTGAACACAGGCGATAGGGTTCAGTTTTATTCCATAGGCGAAGAAGAATTGAAAAAATGAACGTCCAACATCGAACATCCAACGTCGAATGTCGAATGAGGAAAGATTAAGAAACAGGCTCCACGAGTGTCAAGAAAGCTGAAAACAAACAATAAAAGCTGCTTAATTTTGGGTAAGGTTTTTTTCATTCAATGTTGAATGTTGAACGTTCAATGTTCGATGTTCATCTTTCTAAAATCAACCTCGCCCCTGCAATAAGGAAATAGCTTTTGCCCTTAGTCAAAACACTGGAAATTCTAACACCCGGCCCTCTGACCACCGTCCAGGACCTAGGTAGGTTGGGTTACGGTAGATATGGTGTTGCTAAGAGCGGCGCTCTTGATGGGTTTTCTCTCAGAATTGGCAATTCACTTGTCGGGAACCCGGAAAAAGAAGCAGGTCTGGAAATTACCTTGATGGGTTTCAAAGCAAGGGCTTTGAATGATGTGTTGATCGCCGTTACCGGCGGTGACATGAAGCCTTTTATTGAAGAAAAGCCGCTTCAAATGTGGGAATCCAAGATTCTTAAAAAGGACGAAATTTTGTCGTTCAAAGGGCTTGGGAGCGGATGCCGAGCCTATCTTACCGTCGGTGGTGGCGTCGGCGCGGACGTCCTGTTAGGAAGCAAATCAACCAATCTATCCTCCCAGTTCGGCGGCTATGAAGGTCGATCCCTTAAAAAAGGGGATTTATTGGCTTCGGAATCACCTGGCAAATATTTAAAAGGGGCTGGAAGAGAGCTTGATCGGGAATCGATTCCAGCCTACGGGAAACAATGGATTCTAAGGTTGGTCAGAGGTCCTCAGGACGGCGACTTCACAGATTCCACTTTTGACGTATTCCTGAACTCTTCCTTTGAAGTAAAGCCTCAATCTGATCGCACGGGCATCCGACTTGCGGGCCCGATTATAGAAAGGGCGCCAGGAACCGAGGCTTCGATTATTTCGGAAGGGGTGATTTCGGGGGCCATACAGATCCCGGGAGACGGTCAACCCATTATCATACTTGGTGAAACGGTCACAGGCGGATACCGCAAAATCGCCACAGTAATCAGCGCGGATCTTCCTCTGCTCGGTCAGCTTAAACCCGGAGATGAAGTGAGGTTTCAAGAAGTATCTCTGGAGGAAGCTACTAAGGCGCTAAAAGAAATGGAGGGAAAAATAGAAGAATTTAGAATGAGTTTTAGAAAGGCCATCTAATATTTTGCGATCGAAATCAATTAACGCCATTACTTACAGGCTGAGTAAAAATGCTCAGATGCAAGGCGCGCGAAATCCCGAGGAAAGAGTCGTACAAGCCAAGTGGCAAGAGGTTCAAGGCGTAATGCTTAAGGAAAACCAAAGAAGTGAGGTTCTGAATTCTTGCCTTGTGCCCGGCACCCTATGTCTCATGCCTCTTGTTTATGTCGCAATGACTTGCCCTGTTAAATCGGCTCGGCCGTCTCGCGCAGCGAGAATTTAACAGGGCGAGGAAGAGCGGAACGCAGCAGATGAGCGCTTTTACTCTGCCTGCTAGATTCCGAGAAAAGCCGTCCTGAACATATCGCTCTCAAGCAGTTCCTTCCCGCTGCCTTGTCCGACGATCCTTCCGGTTTGTAAAACATATCCGCGTTCGGCCAGATCCAAGGCCTCACGGACATTCTGTTCAACCAAAAGGATCGTCATCCCTTCCTCCTTCAACTTTCGGACCGTATCCAGAACTTCATCGACAAGCAGGGGTGCAAGACCCAGGGACGGCTCATCGAGCATAAGAACCTGAGGTTTTGACATAAGCCCACGGCCTATGGCCACCATCTGCTGTTCGCCGCCCGAAAGGGTCGAAGCCGCCTGCGTTCTTCTGTCCCGAAGCTTTGGGAAAAGTTGATACACGGATTCCAGGTTTTGTCTAATCTGATTCTCGTCCTTTAAAACATAGGCCCCCAGGAGAAGGTTTTCTTCAACTGAGATCGGTTTAAACAGCATCTTCTCTTCCGGGACATAAATGATGCCCAGGTCGACAATTTGTTCTGTCCTGAGTTTTTGTATTTTCTGATTTTTAAAGAGGATTTGACCTTCAAATACGCGTTGGGCCCCTATAACAGATCTTAGAAGGGTGGATTTCCCGGCCCCGTTGGCACCGACCACACACACGGTCTCCCCGGCGTCCAAATAGAGTGACACGCCATGGAGGACGGGCAAACCGCCGTAACGAACTTTAATGTCTTGAATATCAAGTAAGTGTTGGGTCATCGCAAATCAGTTTGAAATGGAATCACCCAGCTCAGCGGCATGCTCCTTCACATACCTTTCGCCGAGATAGGCTTTAATGACACGCGGGTCCCTGGCTATTGTTTCCGGCTCACCTTCAGCGATTTTTTCCCCGTAATCCAGTACGATTACTCGATGACTCATTTTCATGACCAGTTCCATGACGTGCTCGATGAGCATTACGGTAATCCCGAGGTCCTCGTGCACGTGCTTGATGTCGATCATGATCTCTTCAATCTCTGTAGGATTCAAGCCGGCGGCAACCTCATCCAAAAGGAGCAGGATGGGTTCGGAACCCAGGGCCGTGGCCATGGTAACCTTTTTCTGGGCGGCAACGGGAAGTTCGCTTACGAGGTAGTGTGAGAGGTCGCGCAATTTTAGATCTTCTAGGATGCTATCTGCTTTGTCTTTGGCCTTTTCACGGGATGAGGTGCGCATAAAACAACCGACCATCACATTTTCTTCTACGGTAAGATCTCCTGCAGCCACGTACACCTGAAAGGTCCTTGCCAGACCAAGCCTCGCGACTTCATGGGCCTTCAATTCCGTAATGTCCTGTCCGCCAAACAGGATCCGGCCTGATGTCAGGGGATGAAGGCCGGAGATACAATTAAAGAGCGTGGTTTTACCTGCGCCGTTGGGCCCAATAAGCCCCAGCAGTTCGTCTTTGTCGAGTGCAAAGGAAATGTTCTCGTTGGCCCGCAGTCCATCGAAATCTTTGGTTACGTTTTGAACGTCGAGCAGTGCCATTAGGCCAGTTTCCTCCGCCGAATCTTTTCCACGATGCCCCAGACCCCTCGGGGCTCTGCTGCTGAGATGATCATGATGATGAGGGCATAGATAATCAGATCAATGCCCACCAATCCTGCCATGGCCCCGAGCCATTCCTTGAGATAACTCTTAAGGGGAATCAAAATCCCGGCGCCGATAATGGGTCCCCACAATGATCCCGCCCCGCCCAGCATGGCCATGAGCGCAATGAGAATGGAAATGCTCAGGCTCATCGTGTCTTCCGGTTCGATGACTTTGATGTAGCAGGTATGGAAGGATCCGACGACACTCACGAAGGCGGTCGCGATGGCATAGGTCTTGATCTTGGCCCAATGGACGTTAACGCCGAGGGATCTAGCCACGTCTTCGTTGTCTTTTATAGAACGCAATTGGAAGCCGAGCCGCGATTTTCTGAACCAATTGACGTAAAGGATGCCCAGGATGAAAATGCCCAGAATAACATAGTAGTAATAGATGTCTTCTTTGAAGATGAGTCTTGTAAAATCCGGCGGATTGTATTTTATGGGCGAAATCTCCAACCCCCTGGCAGCCCCCACGAAATCCCAAACTTCGAAAAGATCTTTGAGGACCAGAGAGGTGGCAATGGTCGCAATGGCGAAATAGTGACCCTTTAGCCGAAATAGGGGATAACCTATGATGAATGACCAACATACCGCCAAGACCATGCCGATAGGCATGGAAATCCAGAAGGGGATATCCCACCGAATTAACATTACTGCGGTCGTGTAAGCCCCGATGCCGACATACTGGGCCTTCCCCAGATCGACCTGACCACCGTATCCGCCGATGGTATTCCAGCCCATACCGTACAGGGAAAACATGAAAAACTGTATCATCGTCGCCATGGCAAAGGAGGAGTGAGGGAAGATGGGGAAGGTCAAAAAGAAAAGAACCAGCATCCCGGCCACGACAAGGTCGATGCGAGGGAAATCAGAAAAATCAAAGGCGTTCTTTATTGCTTCCATCCGAAAAGCCCTCTGGGGCGAACCACCATAATGACGAAGTAGGCAACATACACCCACATATACTTAAAGGACGTCATGGGCACGTCCAACATCCAGTCCAAATCAAAGGTGTAGGTAAAAAAATCCCAAATGCCGGGAAACTCCGTGATGACGCCCACAACCAGACCTGCGAAAAAGGCCCCGGGCACACTCCCAAAACCACCCAGCGCCACAATCGCAAAGGCGATCATCGTAAAAAGCAGCCCCACAAAGGGATTCACCGACCAGAAATTGACAAGGAGGGCCCCCGCAATGGTCACGGTCCCGCCTCCGATTCCCCATGCCAAGGCGTTCATTTTTTCTGTGGGTATGCCCATATATCGAGCAGCTTGGGCGTTCAAGGCCGTGGCCGTAAGGGCCTTTCCGATTTTTGTCCGATTCATGAGCAACCAAACGCCCACAAATGCGAATACAGAGAGTCCTGCGGCTGCCAGTTTCGTGGCAGGAATGATTACTCCCATGCCGAGTTCGAAACTTTTTCCTACCAGGACCCCGTGATGGAGAGCCCGATCCTCCGCACCAAAGATCAGGAGGGCGAGGTTTCTAAGAAAAAGCATGAGGCCGAAAGTGCCGAGTAACTGGGCCACCATGGGGCCTCGAAGGAGAAATTTGATAAAACCCGTGTAACAGATGATGCCGAGTAGAAATCCAACGACTGCGGCGACGGGGAGGGTGAAGAGCGGATCCATGCCGGTGCTCTGGGCCGTAAGCAGACCGGCATACATACCGATCATAAGGAATTCCCCATGGGCAAAGTTCACGATATCCATCACGCCGAAGATGATGGTAAGACCTAAAGCGACCAGCGCCAAAATCATGCCGATCAACAGGGCGGCCACAAGGGATCCGGCAAGGATGTCCATTATGCTTCCGGGAGCTCCGATCAAAAAATACCCATCCTGTATATTCCTCCATCATCTGAAGGAGGAATCACAGATGGGTAAAAATAGATTTGAAATTTAAAATCCGGGGAAAGGATAAATCATGTTCGCAGAGGAAACGTCAAAGGGATAAACGATCTCCAATCCCACTTTTCCATCCGCGCCTTTCTGATACTGACCGATGAGGCCTGATCCTAGGACGTTCTGGCCCAATTCTTCTCCGGTAGTAGAGAATTTGATACCCGCCCAGGGAACCACCAGATCTGATCCCGGGATATGAATGGCATTGGCCGCTTTCTGAATGGCCGCGGGATCCGTGGAACCTGCCTTTTCAAGGACATGCACCCAGGTTTGCAGTCCTGTGAAAGCCCTGGCAGAGGCGCCGCCCAGGTCGTTTTTAGCTTTGGCCTTGTAGAGTTTGTTGACCTGTCCGGCCAGGGCCTTTATTTCTACGACCTTGGGGAGGAACACGGTACGCGTCAATATTCCGACGATGTTATCGCCCAGGGTGCTACGGAATTCCGGTTTTTCGAATCCGGCGTCCTGACCCCAGATAATCTTGGGGGCGGCCTTCTGCGCCTTCATGGTCTTCACCAGCAATATGGCATCGGATGTATAGGATGCAAAGAGCATGACGTCGGCCCGGGATGCCTTCAGTGATCTTACTTCGCTTGAGAGATCCGGCGATTCTTTTGCATAGAGGAGCGATTTTTTCAGCTTGAAGCCGTATTCTTTGGCCAGCGCTTCAACCAATCCGGAGACATGGGAGCCCCACTCGGTCTTTTCACAGGCTGAGGCAAGGTTCATAATCTCACCCTTGGATACGGCCTTAACGCCTTTGACCTTGCCATTTGCCAGGCCCTTAAGCAATTCGAAAAGATCTTTGGTAAACCATTTGTCATGGGGGGTGGTCCTCCAGAACCATTTGAACCCGCGTTTCGTGAGGGCAGGGGAGGTTGATGATCCGTTGATCATCGGAATCCCATATTGTTCGGCTACTGCGCTTACCGTTTTGGTTACCGAGCTGTGGTAACAGCCCAGGAGGCCATGGACCTTGTCATCGAGAATCAGCTTTTTGGCGAGGTCGGCGCCGAGGGTGGGATTCGCCTCATGGTCCTTGAATATAAGTTCAATTTGAGCGCCGCCCAGACTTTTAATACCGCCATGCTTGGCCATGCTCATGTTTATATCCGCCATAACTTTGTTTGCGATCTCTGCTGCCAATTCAGCCCCGGCGCGAAGCTCCCTGCCGGCGGCGGCCGCCCCACCAGTCAGTGGATATATGACGCCGATTTTGATTTTTTCAACGGCCAATACACCCGTTGGAATGAGAAGCCCCGTTACTGCCAACAAACCCAAAACAACCATTCCAAACCTTGCGACTGATTTCATCATAATACCTCCTATCAGAGGCCACCCGACCTCAAGTCAAAGATTTTTCCTTAGCCGGAATCTCTTCAAAGAAACCGGAACAAAACCCAAAAGATCAAAATGTCATAAAAGCACCGGAAACGCTTGATTCAACGTTTCGGAATTTATGCAACATATTGAAATTAGGCAGTTTTTATTAACGACTGAGTTTTTGCCTCTCACATGGAATGATGGAATGGTGGAATATTGGAAGGTTGATTTTAAAGGAAGTGCACCATTGATAACTTCTATGCCAACCTCAATTTTCCTAAGAAACCATTGTCCCATTTTTCCAGAACCCATTATTCCATCATTCCACTATTCCAGTATTCCCTCCGGGGCGTAGGCCCCACGGGCCGGAGGCCAATTGCGGAGCGAAGCGAACTAGGTTCATTATTGATGCAGAACCAATTGAAAGGATGATTGTGTAAGATGAGCAATCACCTATAAAGCCTTGTGAAGGATCAACTAAACATCAGCAAAATATTGGAAATGTCTAAAGATGTCAAGCCTGTGCGATTTTCGATCACTCAGAGTATGGTGAGGTCTTCATCCCTCAAGTCTGAAACAAACATATGGCCCGGCGAATGGGTGATGACAAGGGGAAGGGACGTTGAGATGGCAGCTAGAATGGAGGTGACCCCGCAGGCCCAAAAAACAGGAATCTCTTCTGGGTAAATGGATACGGGATCGCCGAAGTCGGGTTTGTCAAGATGCTTGATTCCGATTTCCTCCGGGGCTCCCATATGGATAGGGGCGCCGTGTGTGAGATGAAATCTCGTAGTTATCTGCACGGCCCTAATGGCTTGCTCGGGAAGCATAGGTCTCATGCTGACAACCATAGGGGTAAAAAAAGGTCCGGCGGAAAGGCATTCCCTATTCGTTATGTACATGGACACATTCTTTTTCTCATCGATGTTTCTAATTCGTATTCCCGCGGCCATAAGGGCGCTTTCAAAGGAAAAACTGCATCCGAGAAGGAAGCTGACCATGTCCTCGGTGAATAAATCTGCAACTGATTCCACCTCAGATTTTAAAACGCCCTCTTCATAGACCCTGTATTTGGGCAGGTCCGACCGCAGGTCGGCGCCGGCTGCAATTCGAGGTTCCACCTCACCGGGTTCAAGGACATCAAGAATGGGACAGGGTTTTGAATTTCGGGTGCAGAAGAGGAGGAAATGAAAGGCCTGGTCTTTAGGGAGCATGACCAGGTTGGCTTGGACAAAGCCGGGAGCCAGGCCAGTCGTAGACTTGGCCCATTTACCGTTTCTTATTTTGCGTCTTAATTCGCTCGGTGATAGGGCTTTAATCATAATTTCATTATCCCTATATTGATGAGAAGCTGTCAAGTTTCTACTTCAGGATGTCGATAATTAGCAGGATCATTGAGGAAATTCACCAATATTCAGGATAGACGATTGCCAGGAAATCTGGTAATTTTTCAATTGTTCTGATAGGAGGTTGGAATGTTCTGGTCAAAAGATAAACACAAGAAGAAAAAACTCGCTGTTGAAATAAGAATGATAGAAGAAGAAATCGAGAGATCGAAAAGGTTTGAATTGGATTTCGGCGTCATGGCCGTAGAGTTGAGCCATAATGTGCCTAGAGGTTTGAGCAAAGTCATGCCGGGCAAGACAATCTCTTTTCATGTCCTGGAAAAACACCTGCGTGGGTATGATAAAATCATCGGGTCCACTTTGAGGAGATATTTTCTCATTCTACCCCATGCAAATCGTGAAGGCCTAGAGGTGGTCAAGAAGCGAATCAAAGACCTGGCCCTTGAACAGACCTGGGGTGAAGTGGCGGTGGGGATTTCTGTTTTTCCCGACGACGGCGGAAAAGCCAAGAATCTTTTGGAAAAGGCCGTCGCTGAATTGGGCGTGTAATGGGCTGAGTTGCTCGATTGTCAGCGCCCGGTAACTCAATCTTCAAAATTCAATCTTCAATATTCACTTTTTGGTTCCCCTAATCATTCCCTATTCACCGCATAGATGCCAATACTCACCAAAACCAATGAGAGGGCGAGTCGCAGAGTCAGCGGTTCATGAAGGAAAACGATACCTGCTATTGTGGCGAAAATGGGTGTCAAAAACGTAAAAGACGAAATCCTGCTCACGGGATAGGTGTGCACCAGGAAAAACCATAGGAGGTAACTCACAAAAGCAACAACGATTCCCTGAAAAGCCAGTGAGAGAAGGATGAGGCCGGTAACTTCTATGATGGCTTGTTCCTGAAACATTAGGCTCAGCAATAGAAGAAGTGGAGCCGAAAAGGTTGTTTGATAGAAGAGGGTGTGGTGGGGTGATACATTCCCGACAAAGCGAAGTTTTATGTAGATCGTCGTAGCGGCCCACAGGATAGCTGCAGTCACAGCGAGCATGTCGCCCATGAACTCCTCCATTGAAGGCAACCCAATGTGTTTGCTCAACAAAAGAACGATGCCCGCGAAGGACAAGAGCAACCCAAAAAGCTTTTTCAGGTTAAGCCGATCCCCTGATAGGAAAAAGTGCGCTCCTAGGGTATGGAAAAATGGTGTTGTGTAAAGGAGTATCCAGGCTGAGGAAGCCGTTGTGTAAAGAAGGGCAGAGTAGAGGAAGCCGAATTCAGATCCAAAAAGGATACCAATAACGATACCGTCTCCAACCCTTCCAGGAAATAGGGTCATCCCCCGGAATTTCATCCAAAGTGCCAGGCCGAGGGCGGCAATGAATGATCTGATCCCCGCAGTAAACAACGGCGCCAAGCCAATATTGGTGACCTTAATGGCTATAGCGTTGAATCCCCAGGTCATGCAAAGAACCGTTAAGAGGGTTGCAGCGCCTACATCCAGCTTTTCTTTTTGTGATGAAATATCCATAGCGTAACACCGTAATCGAGCCTTATATCACAGCATACAGAGAAAGAGGGATTAAATTTCTCGAATTGATTATCAAGACCCTAAAGTGATATACATCTTTTTTGAGGTTCAAAGGTTCAAAGGTTCAAGGGTTAAAGATTGAAGGATTCAAAATCGGGGCCGAAGGGTTGAACCTGTGTCTGGAGGATAGCCATGAAAAAGTGGGTTTTGCGCATTGCAGTCATACTTGTCGGACTCATTGTTATCGTGGGCGCGGGAGGATTTTTCTGGTTTCAATACACTATAAAGAAGAGCCTGCCCCCAAACTCCGGGGAGATATCATTAAAGGGCCTTAAAGAGGATGTGAAAATCATAAGGGATGATTACGGCGTCCCCCATATCTATGCCGAGAATGAAAGCGATCTCTATTTCGCATTTGGCTATGCCATTGCCCAGGACCGGTTTTGGCAAATGGAATTCCATCGCCGGTTGGGCAGTGGTCGGTTGTCCGAAATCTTTGGCGAAGAATTTATTGGGGCGGACCGCTATTTCCGGATGATGACGGCTGCAGGTCTGAACACGGAGGTTCCTCCCGAGCTCGAGTTTTCGCTGCAATCCTTCGCCGATGGGGTCAATGCCTATCTTGATACGAACAAAGATCGGCTCCCCATCGAGTTCAAACTACTGAGGTATAAACCTGAGTCGTGGCGTGTCGATGATTATCTGGCTATTTTAAAGGTCGTCAACTGGGGGCTCAGCAGCGGCTGGCAGGTGGATGTAACTGCCGCCAAGGTGCTAAAGAAGGTCGGGGAGGAGAGATTTAGAGAGGCCTTTCCGGCCTGGCTCGAAGACGGGCCGGTTATTGTCCCCCAAGAGACTAAAGCTTCATCTATTGCACCTGACCCTACATCAGATGTCAAGACAGTGCTCAACGAACTCAAATCACAAACGAGCACCGCTGCCAGCAATAACTGGGTTATATCAGGCAAAAAGTCCGTTACAGGCAAACCTCTTCTTGCCAATGATACCCACTTGGGTCTGAGTAACCCTTCGGTCTGGTGGGAAGCGCATCTGGTCTGCCCCACTTTTGAGGTATCAGGTTTTGCCATCTTGGGGGTGCCCGGGATTCCCATAGGCCATAACCGCTATGTGGCCTGGGGTGTGACCAACGCCATGGTAGACGACGTGGATTTCTATATGGAAAAGATCAATCCCGAGAATCCGCGGCAATACCTCTACAAGGACAAATGGGAAGACATGCGGGTTGTCGAGGAAATCATCAAAGTAAAGGGGACAGAGCCCGTTAAAAAAGAGATCCTGATAACCCGGCACGGACCAATTATCAACGACATCGAGGCGGGCTCAAAAGGCGATGTCCTTTCCGCGCGATGGGCCTATACGGAGCGCATTCAACCCGTCAAAGCCGTGTATCAACTCCACAGAGCAAGAAACTTGGAAGAGGTCAAGGAAGCCTTGAGATACTGGGAAACGCCCTGCCAAAATTTTGTGTTTGCAGATACCAACGGTAACATAGGGTACTGGTATTGCGCGACCGTTCCCATCCGTTCCAAGGGCGACGGGGTTTTGCCTGTTCCAGGTTGGACAGGGGAATATGAATGGAAGGGATTCGTGCCCTTTGAAAAACGCCCCCATCTCATGAATCCGGAAAACGGCATCCTGGCCACCGCGAATAATAAGGCAGTCAGGGAGAATTACCCCCGTTTCCTCGGACACTACTGGGAACCCCTGGATAGATTCAGTCGAATCCGCCAATTGCTCAATGACAAGGGTAAACTGGCTGTGGACGATTTCAAGCGAATGCATATGGACACTTATTGCGTCCTTGCTTCGGAATTGACACCCCTCATCATCAGGTCTCTTGGCCGGGATTCGACGGAGGAAAAAGCAAAGCGGGCAAGGGCTGTTCTCGCAAAATGGGATTTTGTGATGGCAAAGGATAGTGTGGCTGCTTCACTCTTTGAAGTTACCTTTCGCACAATGCTCGGGAATTTGTTCAAGGACGAACTCGGAGAGGAGCTTTTTGTAAAATATATAAAGGTGCCCTCCATCCCCATGAGGGCCATGAGGCTGATCATCAGAGACCATGAATCCCTATGGATTGATGACGTAAGCACCTCTAAGAAGGAGACCCTGGAAGATATTGTTGCCAGGAGTTTTGAACAGGCCATGAAAAAACTGGAAGAGAAAATTGGCAAGGATATGGATGATTGGAAGTGGGGGAGAATTCACCAGCTCACCTTTGAGCATGTGCTGGGCAAAAAGAAACCCTTGGATTGGATCTTTAATCTGGGCCCCTATCCGGTGGGAGGCAGCGGTCTGACAGTAAATAAAAAGGCATACCCCCGGGAGAATCCCTATAACGCCAATCATGGGGTGTCCATGCGAATGATCGTGGATTTTTCGAACATGGATGCATCGTGGCATGTCCTGCCCACCGGCGAATCTGGCCAACTGGGAAGCCCCCACCACAAAGATCAAATCGATCTATATCTTACCGGTAAATACCATCGTGCATGGACTGACCCCGGCGATGTTGAAAAGCATGGCAAAGGAACCCTCACCCTAAAGCCTTTGAGCTCTTAGCCCATGACCACGGTATCGTTGACTCGTTGCGAGACTTATGAGCGTGAAGCTATTAAGGCTGCCCTTCAGCACGTTCTCGAACCATTGGGCGGCATCTCCTCTTATGTCAGACCCGGACAAAGGGTCCTCCTCAAGCCTAACCTCCTATCGGGCCATAAACCGGAACGTCGCATTACCACAGATCCTGAGATTGTTTACGCGGTCGCCCGTTTGGTTCTGGAGGCGGGTGGAAAACCTTTCATTGCAGACAGCCCTGGTCTGGAATCGTTCAAGAAAGTAGCAACAAAGTCCGGGATGGATATTGTGGCTGAAGATTTGGGTGTGGAGCTTGTTGAACTCACCAATCCGGTTTCTGTTTCGCCGCCTGAAGGATCGCTCTTCAAGAAATTGGAACTGGCATCTCAGGCACTGGATGCAGATGTCGTAATCAATCTCCCGAAGCTCAAGACCCATTCCCAGATGCTTTTCACTCTGGGTGTGAAGAATCTGTTTGGCACGGTCGTTGCCCAGCGAAAAGCAGAATGGCACTACATGGTCGGTGTGGATCGGGATACCTTTGCCTCTCTGCACTTGGACATATACTTGACCGTGAAACCGAGCTTAACGATTCTTGATGGTATATGGGGCATGGAGGGCCTCGGCCCCGGAAACGGCGACCCACGCCGGCTTAACTTGATTGCCGCATCAAAAGACGCAGTCGCGCTAGATGTCAGTATCTGTCATTTGCTAAATATTCCTTTGCGTTCCTTTCCCCAATACAGGGAAGCAGTGAAAAGGCAGATAGGGGAAACGGATATCCATCAAATAACATTTAAAGGAGATCACCCGGAATCCTTTGCAGTATCGAATTTTACAGCCCCAGAGCTTGATTCACTTCGTGTCATGCCCAAAATGTTTGACTGGTTCACGAAGCGTTATCTGGTATCTAAACCCGTTCAGGACGAAAAAACCTGCATCGCTTGCGGAGAATGTGCTGAAATTTGTCCGGCAGAGGCCGTACAATTGGAGGCAAAAAAACTGGACTTTAATTACGATGAATGTATTCGTTGCTATTGCTGCCAGGAGATATGCCCGCAAGCTGGCATCGATTTCAAAAAGGGTTGGTTGGTGCGCTTGTTGAACCGTTTTAATCGGTAATTCAGTTTAATTCGAACGCCATTAATAAGGGATGAAGATTATGCAGATGGGATGCGAAAGGGACTCCTATGACTAAAGAAAAAAAGGCCGTTTGGGGATGGGCGATGTATGACTGGGCGAATTCCGCCTTTGCTACGACTGTGATGGCCGGTTTTTTCCCCGTGTTTTTCAAGCAGTATTGGAGCTATGGCGCGGACGTCAACGTGAGCACCGCTCAGTTGGGATTCGGCAATTCCCTTTCCGGCCTCTTGGTCGCCTTAATGGCGCCAATTCTCGGCGCCATCTCGGACAGGGCATCTGCAAGAAAAAAATTCCTCTGTTTCTTCGCCTACCTCGGCGTCCTTATGACAGCTTCCCTTTTCATGGTTGGGAAAGGCCAATGGGCCTTGGCCATTTTTGTTTATGTCATGGGAGTCATCGGTTTCTCGGGCGGCAACGTGTTCTACGATTCACTGATCGTCAATGTGGCGGATGAGGATAAAATTGATTTTGTATCCGGTTTTGGCTTTAGCATGGGGTACTTAGGTGGCGGAATACTTTTTCTTTTCAACGTGCTGATGACGTTGATGCCTCAAAAATTCGGACTTGCCGATGCAGGGGAAGCTGTGCGGTATTCCTTTATCACAGTCGCCCTCTGGTGGGGCATTTTTTCTCTTGCGACTTTTATTTGGGTGCCCGAAAGCAAGGAGCTCGATAAGAAAAAACATGAGGGCAATGTCATCCTGGCAGGTTTCAAACAACTCATCGGAACATTAAAAAAAGTGCGTCATCTGAAAACGGTGTTCCTGTTCCTGCTTGCCTATTTTTTTTATATGGATGGTGTAGACACGATCATCCGCATGGCTGTTGATTACGGAATGTCCATTGGATTCGAGGCCAAAGACCTGCTCACGGCTCTCCTCATTGTCCAGTTTGTTGGATTTCCCTCTGCATTGGCTTTTGGTTGGCTAGGTCAAAGGTGGGGAGCCCGCAAAGGCATTTATATAGCCATAGGCGTCTATATACTCATAGTCCTGTGGGGGACAATGATGACCAGAAAGATGGAATTCTACATCTTGGCCATCTTTATTGGATTTGTCCAGGGCGGCATTCAAGCACTGAGCAGATCCTATTATTCACGCTTGATTCCAAAAGACCAAGCAGCCGAATATTATGGCTTCTACAATATGCTCGGAAAATTCGCAGTCATTATCGGCCCGGCGTTAATGGGGATTGTTGGTCTCTCGGTTAGGCAGATGTTGATGCCTCCTGCGCCCACCCCTGAGCAAATAGAAGCCATCGAGCACATTGCATCGCGCTGGAGCATGGCTTCCGTTCTTCTTCTTTTTTTCGTTGGAGCGATTTTGTTCTATTTTGTGGACGAAAAGCAAGGCAAGGAGGAAATAGCTTATCTGTCACAATAACAACCATGGAACTTTTTCCACATCAAAAACTAGAGTGGTGTGGTTGTAAGTACAGAACCTCCTGATACGTCAAAAGGGAGAGTGAATTGGGCAAAAGATGGAATTATAATGAAACGTTCAAAACTGAAAAAGGTAGCCCTCGCTGCCGCCTTTATACTGATGATCTTCCTGGTGGGATATCGGTGGGACCTGGTATCGGTTTTTCGCCCTGAACGGATACAAGATATTTTGAAAAACGTTGGGCCTTTAGCGCCCATTGTTTATATGTTTATCATGGCCGGCGCCGTGGTCATAAGCCCCGTTCCAAGCGTACCCCTTGATGTGGCCGCAGGCGCGTTCTTCGGTCCCCTCATGGGAACGCTATACTCGGCTCTGGGAGCCTTGGGCGGGGCCATTATGAGCTTTCTCATCGCAAGATATTTGGGCCGCGGTGTTATTGAGCGATTCCTCACCGGGCACATCAATTTCTGCACGGCTTGTTCCGATAAGCTCCTGACCAAAATCGTTTTCCTCTCACGACTCTTCCCTTTCATATCCTTCGACATTGTCAGCTACGGCGCGGGATTGACCAAGATGTCATTTAGGAATTTCAGCCTGGCGACTTTCCTCGGAATGCTTCCGTTGACATTCATCTACAATTACTTTGGTTCTGTGCTGACAATAGGTGGTGGGGTTGCCTTGATAATGGGCCTGGTCATGGTACTGATGTTTTTTTTATTCCCGGTCCTTATCGAACGCCACGACCTGTTTTCAATGCACAAATTTTTTAAGCACACCGAAAGCACAAACCCATCCTGCAATACTTAGCCCGCCTGCGATTCTTTTCTCGCGCTCGCTTATCGGGCAATGGAGGAAGGATGAATTTTTCGTTCCTCGATTGCATTCACCGTTTCTCATGCTATAATACTACATTGTGTCACACCAAATCCTTTTTCGGAGGAGCATTGTATGGGAAAGAAGAATAGAAGAAAATTTCAAAATCCTGCACCCCGGCCCACTAAATCCGACCAATCCTATTGGAAATATGTGGCTATCATAGCCATCATCCTCTTGATCGGTGTGATTGGCAAGACAGCCATCTTCCCGACAAAGGCCCCTACAAACACCGCAAAAATTTACCAACGCCCTCAACCGGTCTCAGCAGATCCCCTAGAGCAAAAGGTCCTTCAGGTTGCTGCAAACTTCAAATGCGCTTGCGGCGGCTGTGGCGAACTTCCCCTTGTTGAATGCACCTGCGATATGCCCCGAGGCGCTGTAACGGAAAAGCGTTTCATTCGGGAGAAACTCATGGAAGGATTGAGCGTCGAGCAAGTGATTCAGTTGGTGGATGAACTTTACGGTCTCCGAGTCACCTAATTTTCAATTCAATAATGGTCCTTTTCGGCATTATCTATGTTCTCCGCAGGTTTCCGTCTGCGACGTACTATCATGTACGTATCAACAAAAACCCTTGCGGCCTTAGGCGGGCTAGTGTGGCCTCCCTAATCAAAAAAATCCCTCATTTATGAATCGGAATCCTTTCCTTTTCTGACCTCCTAGAATACTCTCAACAACTGAGCATTTGAACTCAAAGAACCCTCTAGCCACGCAATGATTCACAAAAATGAATTATCGGGAATGATGCGCGGGTGATTTTCTGCGGCATCCATCAAATCTGCGTCCAATATGTGAGGGTCTGTGACTCAGGGTGTTTTTGTTCTGTCCTATCTAAGAAATAATATCAAGTAGTTGAAGA